>CAYLHM010000236.1:0-1507 GCA_964383485.1 uncultured Oscillospiraceae bacterium | reverse complement strand
GTGGAATGGATACCGTGGCGGGCGGCAGGTTGCCGCCCCTACGCATCATACGCACACTGGTGCGCCAATGTGCGTTCCTTATCGGAATGATACATGGGAGAGCCTTTACTCCTTCACCGCGCCGTTTTGGATTTCCACGGTCTTGCCCAGCGTTGTGAACCGCTCCGGCTCGCAGCAGGTGATGAACACTTGGCCGGAACGGATCTGGTTCAGCACAAAATCCTGCCGGGCCGGATCCAGCTCCGACAGCACATCGTCCAGCAGCAGCACCGGCTCCTCGCCTAAATCCCGGCTTTGCAGCGCCCGCTGGGCCAGCTTCAGGCTGATGGCCGCCGTGCGAGTCTGGCCCTGGGAGCCGTAGGTTTTCAGATCCACGCCGGACAGGCTCACGGTGAAATCGTCCTTGTGGGGGCCGGTGAGGCACTGGGCCGTTTCCAGCTCCGCCGCATAATGGCGCTGCAAATGCTCCTGCAGATCCTCCTCCAGCTCCTCAACCGGGGCAAAGGGGTCCCGCACCGTGGAAACCGTCTTGTATTCCAGGCGAAATTCCTCGGCGCCCCCGGAAAATTCCCCGTGAAAGGCCGCCGCTTCCCTGCCCAGGCTTTCGTAAAACCGGGCCCGGTAGGAAATCAGCAAGGCGCCCACATAGCACAGCCGGCGATTGTATTCCGGCAGAATTTCTAGCATGGCCGGGTTATCAAAGCGATCCTTTAAGATCCGGCTTTTCCGCTCCAAGATCCGGCCGTACTCCGTCAGAGCGGCATCATAGTTGGGCCGGAGCTGGCACAGGGCCCCGTCCCCCAGCCGCCGCCGGGCAGCAGCGCCGGATTTCAGCACCATCAGGTCCTCCGGGCAGAACAGCACCGTAGACAGCACCCCGGCGATGTCCGCCGCCGACTTTTTTCTCGCCCCATTGCGGAACATCTGCCTGGGGCGCTGGTCGGCAAACAGCAGCCAGCGCAGGGTCTGTTCCCGCTCCTGGGAGAAAATTTCACCCTGCAATTCCGCGTATTCCGCCCCAAAACGGATCAGTTCTCCATTCTTTTGGGCACGAAAACTTCTGCCGGAGCCAAGGTAGGCGATGGCCTCCAGCAGATTGGTTTTTCCCTGGGCGTTGCTGCCCACGATCAAATTGACGGAGGGTGAAAAATCAAGCTGAAACTGCCGGTAATTGCGGAAATCCTTGAGAAAAATGTTATGAATTTCCATGAAATTCGATTATATATTCCGTTTCATGGAAGCTGAAGCGGTCGCCGGGATACAGCTTTTTGCCCCGCATGGTGCATTCCGTGCCGTTCACCGTCACGCCGCCGTTCAAAATAATGGACTTGGCGATGCCGCCGGAAAAACCCATCTCCAGCTTCATAGCCGCCTCCAGGGTGATAAATTCCGTATGAATTTCCACAGGGACGGCGGCTCCCCGCTTTCGGACCACAACTTTCATAGCAAAATCTCCGTTTTTTTACAGTTTTTCAAGGGAAATGGAATTGCGCCAAAGCCTCCCCCT
>CAYLHM010000235.1:0-1529 GCA_964383485.1 uncultured Oscillospiraceae bacterium | reverse complement strand
ACGTTTCCATCACCGGCAACTCCACCAACCCCACCCGCTTCCAGCATCCTGTGGCCGGCACCTACAAGAAAGAGTGTATCGAGCAGGGCAAGAAGTATTTCTCCGTGGCCTCCGGCGGCGGCACGGGCCGTACCCTGCACCCGGATAACATGGCTGCCGGCCCCGCTTCCTATGGCATGACCGACACCATGGGCCGTATGCACAGCGATGCTCAGTTTGCCGGCTCCTCCTCCGTGCCTGCCCATGTGGAAATGATGGGCTTCCTGGGCATGGGCAACAACCCCATGGTGGGCGCAACCGTGTCCGTAGCCGTGGCCGTTGCCGAGGCGCTGAAGGGCTGATTTCCCGACCAAATAACGAAGAGCGGCGGTTCCACCAACGGAACCGCCGTTTTTCTGTGCTTTTTCAGTTAGAGCGTTAAGCCTCCCCCTTTGGGGGAGGTGCGAAGTAGCGCACACCGGGCGGAGAGGGTAAGGCACCTAAAGACCTACACAGTGTACCCTCTCAGTCACGGCTTCGCCGTGCCAGCTCCCCCATAGGGGGAGCCTTTGCTCCGCCTGTTGCGCTTTACCATTCATCGACAATTCTCAATTTTCCATTGTCAATTCCCAACCCCCGCCCCGGAAAGGCCGGTGTCGTAGTCGCCGGGGAGCTGGGACAGCAGCAGCGACAGCGCCTCCCCCTGCTTCGGGTCGATGCCCGTCCATTTGCCATGAGCCAGCCAGTAGCAGTCGGAACGCTGGTGGTAGCTGGTCTGCTGGCCGTCGGAATAGTGCAGGGTGATGCAGATATCGCTGGCGGCGGCCTGGGCGGGGTCGCCGCTGGGCTGTCCCAGTGGACGGATCAGGCGAAGACAGTTCAAAATCTGCTCCATTTTTTCATTGCTGGTGTAGCGGACGGCTCCCAAACTGCCGGACACATCAATTTGGGTGACCACCCGTATCTGCGGCCCTGATTTCTCTCTGCGGCAGCCGGGCAGGGCGGCGCAGATCAGCAGAAAAAACAGAGCAAGAGCAGACGATTTGAAAAATTTTGTCCTCACATTGATCCCTCCATGGCAATAGAATGCGCATTGTGCGAGAGATTATATGTGAGAAAGTCAGTAAAAATTCCAACAATTTTCCTTTAGAAAACGATACATTTCCTTCAAATGATCAAAAAAACGGTCATTGTGAACCGGTCTGGCGGTTGGTTCACAATGACAGATTTTTCAGACGAATTTTTGTATTTACAGCTCGCAGTTGCCCACGGTGCGGGGGAAGGGCAGGACATCCCGAATGTTGCCCACGCCCGTCAGGTACATGACACAGCGCTCGAAGCCTAGGCCGAAGCCGGCGTGGCGGGCGGAGCCGTATTTCCGCAGATCCAGGTAGAAGCTGTATTCCTCCTGCTTCAGCCCCAGCTCCTGAATGCGCCGGAGCAGCTTGCCGTAGTCGTCCTCACGCTGGCTGCCGCCGATGATCTCGCCGATGCCCGGCACCAGGCAGTCACAGGCGGCAACGGTCTTGCCGTCGGGGTTGAGCTTCATA
>CAYLHM010000234.1:0-1534 GCA_964383485.1 uncultured Oscillospiraceae bacterium | reverse complement strand
CCCGAAGAATTTGTAAAAAATGCTTGTTTTTTCCGCTGCAATGCGGTATGATAAACTCAAAATCAAAATTCAGGGGTGAGAGAATTGATTTGCAGTATCCGCAGCCTGGGCATTACGGGGATCCGGGGCAGCAGCGTGACGGCGGAGTGCTACATCTCCAACGGCCTGCCGGGCTTCGACATCGTGGGCCTGCCCGATGCGGCGGTAAAGGAGGCACGGGAGCGTGTCCGTGCCGCTGCCAAAAATTCCGGCATGACCTTTCCTGCCAGCCGGATCACCGTCAATCTGGCTCCGGCCAATCAGAAAAAGGCCGGCACCCACTATGACCTGCCCATCTTGCTCAGCATTCTGTGCGCAGCGGGCAGTGTCCGCAAGCCCCGCTCCACCAGCGCCTTTCTGGGGGAGGTGAGCCTGGACGGGCAGCTCCGCCCGGTGCCCGGGGTGCTGCCCATGGCCCTGGCCGCCAAGGCTGAGGGCGTGAAGGCCCTGTTCGTCCCGGCGGAGAATGCGGCGGAGGCCACCCTGGCCCGCGGGCCGGCGGTGTACGGCATCGCCAATGTGAGCCAGCTGGTAGCCGGCCTGAACGGCGAAACGGTTCTCCAGGAGGCGCCCCTGTGGCTCCCGGATCCCAGCAGCAGCCATGCCCTGGATCTCAAGGATGTGCTGGGCCAGGAGCAGGTGAAGCGTGCCCTGGAGGTGGCCGCTGCAGGCAGCCACAATGTGCTGCTCATCGGCCCGCCCGGCTCCGGGAAAAGTATGCTCAGCAAGCGCCTGCCCTCCATTTTGCCGGACATGACCTGGGAGGAATCCCTGGAGGTCAGCCAGATTTATTCCGTTATGGGGATGCTCTCCTCCAAGGAGCCGCTGGTCACCCGGCGGCCCTTCCGCTCGCCCCACCACACCATTTCCAATGCGGGCCTTGCCGGCGGCGGCAGCAATCCCCGGCCCGGTGAAATTTCCCTGGCCCACAAGGGCGTGCTGTTTTTAGACGAGCTGCCGGAATTTCGCAAGGACACCCTGGACATGATGCGCCAGCCCTTGGAGGACGGGGAGGTGACCATCTCCCGGGTCTCCGGGGCGGTGACCTATCCGGCGGAATTTATGCTGGTGTGCGCCATGAACCCCTGCAAATGCGGCTGGTACGGCGACCCCTCCGGGCGCTGCACCTGCTCGGAGCAGGCGGTGGAGAACTACCGCAGCCGCATCTCCGGCCCGCTGCTGGACCGCATCGACATTGTGGTGGAGGTGCCCTCGGTGCATTTTGAGGATCTGCGCCGCCGGGCGGAGGCGGAGCCGTCGGAGGCCGTTCGCAGCCGTGTGAACGCCGCCCGGAACCGTCAGCACCGGCGCTTTGCCCAGGACGGCACCATGTGCAACGCCCGCATGGGCCCGGCGGAGATGCGGAAATTCTGCGCCCTGGACGAGGAATGCTCCGGCCTGATGAAGCAGGCCTTTGATGCTTTGGGGCTCACCGCCCGGAGCTACGACCGCATTTTGAAGGTGGCCCGCACCGTTGCCGATCTGGACGGCAGCG
>CAYLHM010000233.1:0-1537 GCA_964383485.1 uncultured Oscillospiraceae bacterium | reverse complement strand
CTTACGAGGGGGAAATGTGTGATCAATCATCGAATTTCTCAAATTCATCCATGGAGAAGCGCTTGTTCAGAAAGCGATAGCGGAACCGTGCCATCTCGTTCTTGGCAAGCACATCCTCCTCTGTGCCGGTGTATTGGCAGCGGATGCAGTAAAATTCTTTCTTGTCCGGGTCGTAGAACATATCAATGTCCAAATCCCGCATGAAGCAGGAGGGGCAGCGGTAGTTCAGTCTTCCCTTGCCAGCTTGAGCCATGTGCTGAACACCTCCTTTTCCTTGAGCGTGCCGGTGTAGCCCAGCGTGAACATGGGGCTGAAAGCATAGCCCTCTTTGTAGTAGCCGGCCTTGTCCCGGCCCTGGGCCTCCATGGACACCCGGGTGTGGATGGGCGGAATGACGGCGGCCACCTCGTCGGCGGCATCCAGCGCAAATTCCCGGCATTTATAGGCATATTGCAGAGTGTTTTCCTCGCCGCCTTTTTTGGCGGACAGGGTGATGCTGCGCATATCCTCCGGGTATTCGTTGACACCGTAGCAGGCGACCATATATTCGTTAATAGTCAGCTCGGCGCTGGGGTCGCTCATGGACAGAATGTGCCGGTCGATCTGAATGTCGGAGCTGCCCTCCCGGAAGCTGATGACGGTTTGCAGCTTCACGGTGAGATCCGAAAATACGATTTCCACGGGATCCAGGGTCAGCCTGCGGCAGCCGCCCTCCTTGGAGAAGTGGGCCTTGGTGCGGCACAGGCAGAGATCCACCTCCTCGCCCTTGTGGCAGATCTTGGCGGAGCGGACGGTGCCCTCACCGGCGTAGTGGGTGAAGTAACCGGCCCGGTATTTTTCCTGAATGAGGAAGGGATAGCCGCATTCCTGGACATGATCGGTGCCGATGCCCACCTTCCACTCCAGCTTGGCGGCGTAGGGCCGCAGATCCACAATGGCGCCGCCCTGATCCATGTTGACACAGGCCCGCATATAGGGGTCGCAGTACCAGAACAGCTGCTTGTTGCTGCCGTAGACGATGTCCCGCCACAGGGCGCATTCCGGCTCGGTGTAGTGCTTCTTCTTACGGTAGTAGGAGGCAAATTCCGCCATGGTCATGTCCACCAGCTTGCCCTCTTTTTTCAGGTCGCCATAGTATTTGCAGCCGTCCTCATAGCTGGCCAGCAGCAGCTCGTAGGGGGCCTCCCACCGGCCCATCTTGTTCATCCAGCCGGGGCCGACAAACTGCATATTGTAGGCGTAGCCGTTGTTGAACTTGGCCTGATAGCGGTACTGGTCGATGAGGTTGTACAGGTAGGGGTAGCTCTGGCCGCTGTAATGGCCGGCTTCATCGAAGCTGCCGGGGGTGTAGAGCATCCCCCGCAGCACATTCTGGGGGTGGGTGCCGAAGTTGGAGCCGTTGCCGTCGTAGCAGGCCAAGAGGTCCCGGCTCAGGTGGGGAATGGCCACGATGCCGCTGTCCTCGTCGGCGTTTGCGGCAGGAGCGTGGGTGTTGGCCTTGGAGGGGATCCAGGGCGCCCAGGGGCCGCCGTCCATC
>CAYLHM010000232.1:0-1572 GCA_964383485.1 uncultured Oscillospiraceae bacterium | reverse complement strand
TTTGAAAACAAGCTGCGGCAGAATATCCGCCGCCGCATGAAGCACTACGGCAATTTTGATGTGTATATCATGCAGTCCACGGTGTATGTCCAGCCGGAGGACGACCGGGCCGATTTAGAGGGTGCCTGGGAGGCCTGCCACAGCATTTTCGGCGTGGTGAGCCTGTGCCGCTGCCGCCCCTGTGACAAGAGCGTGGATGCCATTTTTGCCGCCGTGGAGGAATATCTGGGGGAGGATCTGGACTGCGCCGCTTCCTTTAAGGTGGAGTCCAAGCGGTCGGACAAGCAGTTCCCCATGACCTCCATCGCCCTTTCCCAGGAGATCGGCGGACGGCTGGCGGAGGCCCACCCCGGCTGCCGGGTGGATGTGCATCACCCGGAATACACGGTGTATGTGGAAGTCCGGGATCTGGCGGCCTATGTCCACGGCCCTGCTGAACCTGGCGCGGGCGGGCTGCCCACCGGCGTTGGGGGCCGGGCCATGGTGCTGCTGTCCGGGGGCATCGACTCCCCGGTGGCGGCCTATATGATGGCCAAGCGGGGCGTGGAAATCGAATGCGTGCATTTCTTCTCCTATCCCTACACCTCCCAGCTGGCCAAGGACAAGGTGCTGGAGCTGGCCCGGCTGGTGAGCCGCTACTGCGGGCGCATGACGGTGAATGTGGTGCCCTTTACGGAGATTCAGGAGGCCATTCGGGACAACTGCCCGGAGGAGCTGTTCACCCTGATCATGCGCCGGTTTATGATGGAAATTGCCCAGGCTCTGGCCAAGGAGGACGGCTGCGGCGCCCTGATCACCGGGGAAAATCTGGGCCAGGTGGCATCCCAGACCATGGAGGCCATGGCGGTCACCGGCGAAGGGGTGCAGATGCCCATTTTCATGCCCCTGGTGGGCATGGACAAGGAGGAGATCGTCACCCTTGCCCGGCGCATCGGCACTCTGGACACCTCCATTTTGCCCTATGAGGACTGCTGCACCGTGTTCACCCCCCGGCACCCTAAGACCAAGCCCACCCTGGAGCAAGTGCGCCGTGGGGAGCGGAAGCTGGATCGGGAGGGCCTGATCCGCCGGGCGCTGGAGGGCGTGGAGAAGATCGGAGTGAAGTACCATGACCAGCCTGGCCTTTGAGGTGATCCAGGCCCTGGCCGGGAAAACTCTGGCCACGGCGGAAAGCTGCACCGGCGGCGGGATCGGAGCGGCCCTCACCGGGGTACCCGGTGCCTCTGCCGTGTATAAGGGCGGCGTGGTCAGCTACTGGAGCGAGGTAAAGGAAACGCTCCTGGGCGTTCCCCATGAGCTGCTGGAGCGCCGGGGGGCGGTGTCTGCCCCGGTGGCCCGGGCCATGGCCCAGGGGGTGCGCCGGGCGCTGCGGGCCGATGCGGCGGTGTCCGTCACGGGCTTGGCAGGCCCCGCCGGGGACGAGTTCGGCAATCCCGTGGGCACGGTGTTCATCGGCTACTGCGACAGCCAAAGGACCATCAGCCGGGAATTTCACTTCACCGGCGACCGGGAGGCCGTGCGATGCCAGGCGGCAGAGGAGGCTCTGAAGCTGGTTCTGGAATGCCAGTCTTG
>CAYLHM010000231.1:0-1592 GCA_964383485.1 uncultured Oscillospiraceae bacterium | reverse complement strand
AGGAGATTGCCACACCAGTCTGAGGACTGGTTCGCAATGACAGCTTTCTTTCAGATTGCCGAAAAACCATGTCATTCCGAGCGAGCGAAGCGAGTCGAGGAATCTTGGCATGAATTGTTTTGCAGATTGTACGGCAAGTGCGTAGACCCCTCGGCTGCGCTCGGGGCGGCAACCTGCTACCGGCTGCGCCGCAAGGGAGCGCTGGGCTATTCTTTTCTTGACAAACCGCCCTTTTGGGGCTATTATAAAGGAAATAGATCACAAAGGAGCTTTTCCTATGAAATACGGTTTTGGCGTGGATGTGGGCGGAACCACTGTAAAAATTGCCTTCTTTGATGAGACCGGCACCCTGCTGGACAAGTGGGAGATCCCCACGGTCACGGCCGGCGGCGGCGGACAGATCCTGCCGGACATCGCCGCTTCCCTGCTGGGGTATATGGAGCAGAAGCACTGCGCCCCCGGCGACATCATCGGCGCAGGGGTGGGCGTGCCCGGCCCGGTAAGCGACCGGGGCGTGGTGAACCACTGTGTCAACCTGGGCTGGGGCGTGGTGGATGTGCGCAGCCGGCTGGAGGAGCTGACAGGCCTGAAGATCCGAGTGGGAAACGATGCCAATGTGGCGGCCCTGGGCGAGTCCTGGAAGGGCGGCGGCGCCGGCTGCGGGAACATGGTCATGGCCACCCTGGGCACCGGCGTGGGCGGCGGAATTATTCTGGACGGGCGGCCCCTGAACGGCGCCCACGGCGCCGGCGGCGAGATCGGCCACCTGGTGCTGAACAAGGACGAGCAGGAGCCCTGCGGCTGCGGAAAATACGGCTGCGCCGAGCAGTACTGCTCCGCCACCGGCGTGGTGCGCCTGGCCCGGCGGCATCTGGCCTCCAGCGACCGGCCCAGCATTCTGCGGGAGCAGGCGGAGCTGAGCTGCAAGGCCGTGTTTGATGCGGCCAAGGCCGGTGATGCGGAAGCCCTGGCAATTACCGATCAAGTGTACGAATACATGGGCCGTTTCCTGGCCGATGTGTGCTGCGTGGTGGATCCCGAGGTGGTGGTGCTGGGCGGCGGCGTGAGCCGTGCGGGCCAGCCCCTGCTGGACGGCCTGCGGCAGTATTTTGACCGCTATGTGTTCCACGCCTGCCGCTCCACCCGCTTTGCCCTGGCCACGCTGGGCAACGATGCCGGCAGCTACGGCGCCTTTAAGCTGGTGCTGGATGCTGTGGATATATAACAAAGATCGGAGAAAATTAAAATGCTGAAATATAAGTACGATACACAGCTCCTGATTGAAGGCACAAACCTGGACGAAGATGCTGTCAACGAATATTTTGTCCGTCATTTCCAGGGAGATTGCCTCTTAGCCGTGGGTGATGACGAATTGATCAAAATACACTTTCACACAAATGAGCCTTGGAAAGTGTTGGAGTATTGTGCTTCATTGGGCGAAATATTTGATATTGTTGTGGAAGATATGGACAGACAGTCCAGGGGTCTAAAGGGCTGATCCCCTGAATATATGAGGATTTCAGGGTTCCGAGGTTTTTCACAAAAAGTTTACTTTACATTTCCCCTTAAACATCGTATGATAACCGCAGAAA
>CAYLHM010000230.1:0-1598 GCA_964383485.1 uncultured Oscillospiraceae bacterium | reverse complement strand
AAAGACTGCCATTGCCACGGCCCTGCCGGGGAACCGTGGCAATAACAGTCCGCTTTATGCCGCTGCATTCAGCATATTTTCAATAAAAATGCCGTAGCCGGTGGTGGGATCGTTCACCAGCACATGGGTCACAGCGCCAATGAGCTTGCCGTCCTGCAAAATCGGGGAGCCGGACATTCCCTGCACAATTCCGCCGGTGGTGGCCAGCAGCTCCGGGTCTGTGACATGGATCAGCAGATTGCGCCCGTTTTGCCGGGATTTTGGATAGATTTTCAGAATTTCCACAGAATATTCCCGAGGCTCTGCGCCGGAAACCGTGGACAGAATGCTGGCCTTGCCAACCGCTGCTTCTCCCACCTCCACAGCTTGGCCTGACCAAGCCTGGTCGGTTTTGCCAAAAACGCCCTGAGCGGTGTTGGCCGTGAGGCTGCCGCAGGCCTCCCGACTCTCCAGCACGCCCATGAGCTGGCCCGGCTTGCCGCTTTTACCCGGACGCAAGGCCGCTACACGGGCCGGATAGACACTGCCAGCGGTGAGCTTCAGCAGCTTCCCGCTGGAGGCGTTGACTCCGTGGCCCAGGCTGGCGAAGGTACCCGTTTCCGGGTCGTACCAGGTGACGGTGCCCACGCCCGTGACGCCCTGGCGCAGATACAGCCCCAGCTTCGGCCCCTGGGGCGTGGCCGCAGGCTCTACCTCCACGGTCAGAGGTCTGCCGCTGCGGCTCAGCTCCAGAGTCACCGCTCCCCGGGACCGTGTCACAGCCTGCTGCACATCTTCCGCCGTTTTCACGGAATTTCCGTCTACTTTTAATAGAATATCGCCTTTTTCCACTCCGGCGGCCAGGCAGTTTTTGCCCAGCGTTTCGTCAAAAGCCGCCACGCTGACCGTGCCGTCCTGCATTTCCAGACCCACTACCCGGCCAACCGGGATCAGTTCCAGTCCAAAAACCCCAAAGGGCAGCAGCCACAGAAACAGCCCGACCGCCAAAGATCGGATCATCCATTTTTTCACTTTTCAGCCCTCCTTTCGTCTGCCCTCTTAATATTCCGCAGGCCCGAAAATGTAACCGCAGTAAAAGTCGATAAATTTGTAAAAATTTTCTTGCGATCAGGCCGCTTTTCCTGTACAATGGGGAAAAAGGAAAAAGGAGAAAACCATGACCGATTATACGCAAATTGCCCAAGCCCTGGCGGCGCTGACCCAGGGCGTGCCCTATGAGATCGCCAACCTGGCGAACAGCTCGGCGCTGCTGTGGCAGGAGATCCCGGATATCAACTGGGTGGGGTTTTATAAAATGGAAGAAAATGCCTTGATTTTAGGCCCGTTTCAGGGAAAACCCGCCTGTATTCGCATCGAACCGGGCCGGGGCGTGTGCGGTGCCGCCGTGCAGGCCGATCAAACCCTGCTGGTGCCCGATGTCCATGAATTTCCCGGACATATCGCCTGCGACGGCGCTTCCCGCTCGGAAATCGTGGTTCCCCTGCACAAAGACGGGGCCGTTTGGGGTGTGCTGGATTTGGACAGCCCGCTTGTCGGCCGCTTTACCCAGACCGACCGGATCGGCCTGGAGCAAATCGCCGGGGTGATCGAACAGTTTT
>CAYLHM010000229.1:0-1611 GCA_964383485.1 uncultured Oscillospiraceae bacterium | reverse complement strand
TCATCAACAAGGCCACCCGCTGCAACCGCAAGCTGGTGCAGGAGCTGGGCCGGGAGCCCACCATGGACGAGATCGCCAAGGAGCTGGGGATGCCTGTGGAGAAGATCATCGAGGCCAACCGCACCGCAGCCGACACCCTGAGCCTGGACACCCCCGTGGGGGACGAGGAGGATACCTCCATCGGCTCGTTTGTGGAGGACGACCGCACCCTCGGCCCGGCAGATGCCACCTCCAATGCCCTGCTTGCCGAGGCGCTGCGGGAGATCTTGGACACGCTGACCGACCGGGAGGCCGATGTGCTGCGGATGCGCTTCGGTATGTATGACGGCCGCACCCACACCTTAGAGGAGGTGGGGCAGATCTTCGGCGTGACCCGGGAGCGGATCCGCCAGATCGAGAACAAGGCCATTCGCAAGCTCCGCCACCCCAGCCGGGCAAAGAAGATCAAGGATTTCTATTGCTGATACCAGATACAGCGGCTTCTGCTTTTGCAGGGGCTGCTGCTTTTTATTTTCGGCAGGGCGGCTCAAACATATTTTCCAGAGCAATGTGTACAGACCCTTTCTGAAAATCCTCTTGCATTTTTGGGAAAAGCGGTTATAATAAACTTGTATCGCTATATATTCCTGCAAGAAAGAACGGTCTGCGCCATGGAAAAGAAAAAGATCCTCCTGCTCACCACCGGCGGCACCATCGCCTCCCTGCCGGGGGAGGACGGACTGGAGCCCCACCGCTCCGGGGTCATGGACCGGGAGCTGGAGCAGCTTCGCACCTATTACAGCATCACCGTCCGGGACCTCATGTGCCTGGACTCGTCCAACATGGGGCCGGAGCAGTGGCAGCAGATCGCCCAAAGTGTTTTCGAGGGCCGCCGGGGCTTCGACGGCGTGGTGATCTCCCACGGCACCGATACCATGGCCTATTCCGCCTCGGCGGTGTCGTTCATGCTGCCGGATATCGACCTGCCGGTGGTGTTCACCGGCTCTCAGCTCCCGCTGGCGGATATGCTGTCCGACGGGCCGGACAATCTGCGCACTGCCTTCGCCATGGCCGCTTCCCGGCGGCCGGGGGTATTTCTGGCCTTTGACCGGCGGATCATGCTGGGCTGCCGGGCGGTGAAGGTCCGTGCATCGGGCTTTTCCGCCTTTGAAAGCGTCAATGCCGACTATGTGGGCCAGGTCAGCAACCGGGGGCTGGCGCTTCAGCCGCCGCTTCGCCGTCCCTCCTGCCCGCCCAGGCTCTGCACCGCCATCAGCACCGAGGTGTTCCTGCTGAAGCTCACGCCGGGCATGGATCACAATGTTTTTGAAATGCTCATGAGCCGGGGCTACCGGGGGATCGTCATCGAGGCCTTTGGCCTGGGGGGCATCAATGTGCTGAGCCGGGAGCTGCGGGGCCTGCGCATGGCCGTGGAGCAGGGGGTCAGCGTGGTGGTCACCAGCCAATGCCTGTACGACAGCTCCGATCTGCGGGTCTACCAGGTGGGCAAGCGCCTGCTGGAGCTGGGGGTGATCCAGGGCCGGGACATGACCACCGAGGCGGCCATGACCAAGCTCATGTGGGCCATCGGCCAGGGCATGGATCAGGAGCAGGTCGCACAGTTATTCGATA
>CAYLHM010000228.1:0-1611 GCA_964383485.1 uncultured Oscillospiraceae bacterium | reverse complement strand
CCAACCGGGTCTACACCCGCAACCAGCTTCTGGACGAGGTGTGGGGCTTCGACTACTTCGGAGACTCCCGCACCGTGGATGTCCATGTGAAGCGCCTGCGGGAAAAGCTGGAGGGCGTGTCCGACAAGTGGAGCCTGAAAACCGTGTGGGGCGTGGGCTATAAATTCGAGGTGCTGGACTGATGCGCTCCACATTCAGCCGTTCGCTGATCCCCGCAACCATCATTTTGGTGGCCGCACTGATCCTCACCGGCCTGTTCTCCCAGCTGCTGGTGAAGAATTTCCTGGCAAAGCGGACGATCACCGGGCTGAAGCAGGATGCCCAGCTCATTGCCGATCTGGTACAGGCCAACTACGGCGACCATGCCATCTCCACCCGGGATTTTAACATTTCCATCACCGTGGCGGCGACCATTTCCGATGCCGACGCCGTGATCTGCGACACCACGGGCAAGCTGATCCTCTGCGCCGAGGATCCGCTGGGCTGCGAGCATCAGGGCCTGATGCTCCAGTCCGACTATCTGGAGCGGAGCTTCCAGGAGGGCGGCTGTGTGGATACCGGGGTGATCACCGGGCTGTACACCGATGTGCGCTATGTGGTCTCCCAGCCGGTGTACGACAGTGCGGGGGAGGCCCTGGCCCTGGTGATCGTGTCCCAGAGCGTGGGCGACATCTCCGAGGTGGTCGGCCAGATCATTGAAATCTTCACATTCGTTGCCGTTGCGGTGGTGCTGGTGTCGGTGGTGCTGATCGTGATCTTCTCCCGCCAGCAGGCCGCCCCCCTGCGGGATATGGCCAAGGCCGCCAGCGACTTCGGCCATGGGGAGCTGACCGCCCGGGTGAAAACCGGCGGGCACTGCTCCCAGGAGATGGAGGAGCTGGCCCTGGCGTTCAATAATATGGCCAATTCCCTGGAAAAAAGCGAGTACCGCCGTCAGGAATTTGTGGCCAATGTGTCCCACGAGCTGAAAACCCCCATGACCACCATCTCCGGCTATGTGGACGGCATTCTGGACGGCACCATCCCGCCGGAGAAGCAGAACCAGTATCTGCGCCTGGTGTCCGATGAAACCAAGCGCCTGAGCCGCCTGGTGCGCAGCATGCTGGATGTGTCCCGGCTCCAGAGCCAGGGGGGCATTCCCGAGGAGCAGAAAACCCGCTTTGACCTGGAGGAGTCTTTGGGTCAGGGGCTGATCTCCTTTGAGCAGAAAATTCTGGGGAAAAATCTGGATGTCCAGGTGGATATGCCGGAGCATCCCGTATATACCCAGGCCAACCAGGATCAGATCACCCAGGTGATCTACAATCTGCTGGACAATGCCATTAAATTCAGCCCCCAGGGGGGCGTGCTGGCCATCACCTTGCGGGAGGGCGGCGCCAAGGCCTATGTGAGCGTGGCCAACGACGGCGAGACCATTCCGCCGGAGGAGCTGCCCCTGGTGTTCGACCGTTTCCACAAGATCGACAAGAGCCGCTCCGAGAACCGGGAGAGCTGGGGCCTGGGGCTGTACATTGTCAAGACGATCATCGGCTTTCATGGCGAGGACATTTCCGTGACCAGCCGGGATAACCGCACGACCTTTACCTTTACCATGCCGCTGGTGAACTAAAG
>CAYLHM010000227.1:0-1633 GCA_964383485.1 uncultured Oscillospiraceae bacterium | reverse complement strand
TCACAAGAGCTTTTGCCTGAATTTCGGCCCGGCTCGGCGCTATCCCGTCTGGCTGTCTATGCCGTAATACGCCTTTACCGCCGCCTGGATTTCCTCCATAAAATCGCCGTAGGGTGTATAGCTGATTGTTTTCGAAATAAAGCTGTCGGGATCCTCTTCATATTGCGCAACGATCCACACCGTAGAAACATTGGAAAACTCATCCGGGATCACGACCCCCAGGCCAGCTAGGTAGGCCCGGCACTCCTCCTCGCTGAGAGAGGACAGCTTGACCGGGGTTCCCGCCGCCTGGATGGGATCGGTCAGGAAGCACACCGCCACCACAGCGCAGGAAAGGATGGCCACAAGCGTGATCCAAAAGGCAGGCTTCTTATAGTTCAGCACGAATTTCACCCGCCCTTTCACATTGCCCTCTCCGAAGGCCAGGGGGCAGGAGGCGATCCTGTTCTGCGGGACGCTGCAATCGATCAGGGCATTGGAATAGGGTCTTTTGTTCTCGGCGCCCAGTTCCCGGATCACCTTTTCGTCACAGGCCAGCTCGATATCCCGGCAGAACAGAATGTAGGCGATCCAAAGAATGGGGTTAAACCAATAAACCGCAAGCAGCAGGAACCCCAGGGGCTTCCACCAATGGTCATGCCGCTTGATGTGTGCCTTTTCGTGGGCAATTACAAATTTTAGATCCTGCTCCTCCATCGCAGAGGGAAGAAAAATGCGGGGCCGCAGAACACCCAGGATAAAGGGCGTGTCCACATGGTCGCAGAGCCGGATGTTTCCCCGAAGCGGAATGGCCTCCCGCACCCGTTTCCGTATGCTCCGGTAGCTGACCGCTGTGTACAGGAGCATTCCGGCCACGCCCACCAGCCAAACGACCGAAGCGACCCCGGTGACCGTCTGCACAGGGTTCACGCCGGTGTCTGCGGCGGGGGCAAGGGTGTCGGTGAGGATGGGATTGACCAGTGCATTTAGGCCGGAAAGGCCGCTGTGGATCTCCGGGATGCCGGTGTAGAGAATATTGGCCGGGATCGTTTCTGCGCTGGGGATCAGGCTGAATGCGCTCTCCGGGGAAATGGGGCAAACCAAGCGAATGCCCACCAGGGCCCACAGCAGGACTGTGATCCATTTGGGGGCTTTTTTCATCAGGAGGCGCACCACAAGCACCGCAAGGGTAAGCCAGCCTGCCGTGATGCTCATGTTGAGAATTTTTAAGAATACAGCCTCCATCAGCGCCCCTCCTCATATTCCGCAACCATTCGCCGCAGATGCTCCACCTCTTCCGGGGTCAGGTCCTTGCGGGCGGTAAAAGCGGTCAGGAATGCCGGCAGGGAGCCGTGAAAGGTTTCCTCCACAAATTTTTCACTCTGCACGGAATAAAATTCCTGCCTGGAGATCACGGAGGTGACCATGCCCTTGTTGTTTTGGAAAATACCTTTCTCGCAGAGCCGCTTTAGGACGGTATAGGTGGTGGATTTCTTCCAGCTCAGCAGCTGTTCACACCGTTTGGACAGCTCTGTGGAGGAGATCGGCTCGTTTTCCCAAATCAAATCTGCAAAGCGGGATTCGACCGCACCCATCTGATAATCCTGCATTTTGTGACCTCCAATTATTTTACATTTTGTAGACCGCTTTTATT
>CAYLHM010000226.1:0-1640 GCA_964383485.1 uncultured Oscillospiraceae bacterium | reverse complement strand
TCAAAAGGAGGAGCCTTATGGACAACATCTATGTCACCGGGCACCGGAACCCGGACACCGACTCCATTGTGGCCGCCATGGCCTACACCGCCCTGCGCAACGCCCTGGGCGACCGGGAATACACGGCGGCCTGCCTGGGAAGCGTGTCCGACGAAACCCAGATCGTGCTGGACCGCTTCGGCTTCGACCCGCCCCAGCGCATTCACGATGTCTACACCCAGGTCCGGGATCTGGACTACGATACGCCCCCGGTGCTGGGCACCGCCGTGACCATCGGCCGGGCATGGTCGATTTTAGAGCAGCAGCCCAATATTTCCGCCATTCCCGTGTCCAACGACGACGGTACGCCCTACGGAATGCTCAGCCGGGAGGATGTGGCCAACTATAATATGTCCCTGGTTGCCGACTGCCATATCAAGGAAGTGCCGTTATTTAACATTTTGTCCGTTTTAGAGGGCAAGGTCCTCAACGATGCCGGGGAGGATGTGGATCTCATCTCCGGCAAGATCGCCCTGGCCCTGCCCCAGAGCCGGGACAATCTGCTGTTCCGGGATGCCGACTGCATTGTCATCTGCGGCCACCAGCCGGATATGATCCGCCGGGCGCTGGAGCTGAATGTCTGCGCCCTGGTGATCTGCCAGGCGGAGCTGCCGGAGGAACTTCGGAGCATGGACACCAAAACCTGCATTATTTCCACACCGTTGGATGCTTACCGGGCCTTGCGGCAGATCTTCCTGTCGGTGCCCGTGGGCCGGGTCTGCTCCTCCAAGGAGATCGACTGTGTCCATTTGGACGACCGGGTGGACGATGTGCGGGAGGAAATGCTGAAGCACCGCCACCCCAGCTACCCGGTGCTGGACGAAAACGAAAAGGTGGTGGGCGTACTCACCCGCTACCATCTGCTCCGCCCCCGGAGAAAACGGGTGGTGCTGGTGGATCACAACGAGGCGGCCCAGTCCGTTCCCGGGCTGGACGAGGCGGAAATTCTGGAGATCATCGACCATCACCGCCTGGCGGATATCCAGACCACCAGCCCCATTTATGTGCGCAACGAGCCGGTGGGCTCCACCAATACCATCATCGCCGGAATGTTCCAGGATCGGGGCTTGATGCCCTCCACACAAATGGCCGGTATGATGGCGGCGGCGATCCTGTCCGACACGGTCATGTTCAAATCCCCCACCTGTACCGAGCGGGATATCCGCACGGCGGAGCGTATGGCCCGGATCGCCAATGTGTCCCTGGACGAGCTGGGGCGGGAGATCTTCTCCGCCGCCACCGAAAGCCGCTCCGCAGAGGAGCTGCTCACGGCGGACTACAAGGAATTTCATATCGCCGGCCACCAGCTGGCCGTGGCCCAGATCACCTGCACCGACAGCCCCAAGCTCCTGGAGCGCAAGGGGGAATTTTTGAAGCTGATGCAGCAGATCATGCAGGACAAGGGCTTCTCCATGATGATCCTCATGCTCACCGATGTGCTGAAAGAGGGCAGTCAAATTCTGTACTTAGGGGACGACGATGTGATCCGCCAGGCGTTCAATGTGCAGCCCAAGGAGCACACGGCTTTCCTGCCCCATGTCATGAGCCGGAAAAAGCAAATTATTCCGGCGCTGTCCGCCATGTGGGGCTAAAAAGTTGAA
>CAYLHM010000225.1:0-1644 GCA_964383485.1 uncultured Oscillospiraceae bacterium | reverse complement strand
GGCCTGCATCGGCGCCAGATCTCCCATAGGGAGAGCCTTTGGGCAAATCAGCGAAGAACAGCGCCCAAACGCTCCTTCAGAGCGGTCAGCACCTTGGTGATGACGGACTCGGAGTCCGTATCGGTGAGGGTGCGGTCGTCGGCCCGAAGCTCCAGGGTGAAGGCCATGCTCTTTTTCCCGGCAGGCACGCCCTGGCCCCGGTAGATGTCGAACAGCTTCACGCTGCGCAGCAGCTTGCCGCCGGCGGCAGAAATGACCTGCTCGGCCTGGGCCACGGTGACGGCCTCGTCGCACACCAGGGACAGGTCCCGCTGCACCGTGGGATACTTGGGCAGGGGCGTATAGGTGGGTGCGGGGAGCCGCAGAGCAAAGAGCTTGCTCAGGTCGATCTCGGCGCAGTAGACCTCGCAGTCCAGCCCAAAGTTGGCCGCCGCCAGGGGATGCACCTGGCCGATGAAGCCCAGCGCCTGGCCGCCCATGGTCACCCGGGCACAGCGGCCGGGGTGGTAGCTGGGGTTGTCGGTCACGGCGGTGTATTCCGCCGCAGGCAGGCGCAGGCCGGTGAAAATGGCCTCCAGCCGGCCCTTTACGGCGAAGAAGTTTTCGCCGTTGCCATAGGAGCCCAGGGTCAGCATCTTCGGCTCGTTGGGCAGCGGCTGACCCTCTACCGGCAGATAGATCTTGGCCAGCTCATACAGCTTGACATTTTTATTGTGGTAGGCATTGTTCCGGGCCAGAATGTCCAGCATGGAGGGCAGGGCGATGGTGCGCATGACGGAGGTGTCCTCGCCCAGAGGATTTTGAATGCGCAGGGCATCCCGCAGAGGGGAGTCCGCCGGCAGACGGATCTGGTCGAAGGCGGCGGGGGATTCAAAGGAATAGGTGATGATCTCGCTGTAGCCCTGGCTCCGGCACAGGGCGCCGGCCTTGGCCTCAAAGAGCATTTCCTCGGAATAGCCGCCCTGGGTGGCGTTCTTAAAGGAGGTGGTGGGGATTTCGTTGTAGCCGTAGGAGCGGCCCACCTCCTCGGCAATGTCCGCCATCAGGTTCAGATCCGGGCGGAAGGAGGGTACATGAACGGTGTCGCCCTCCACGGGGATCTCCAGCAGTTCCAGATAATGCACCATCTGCTCCTTGGAGATGTCCGTCCCCAGCAGGGCGTTGATCTTCTCCGGCTCCAGGAGCAGCGTTTTCTCAGTGGGCACATAGTTGACGATGTCGATGATGCCGTCCAGCACATCGCCGCAGTTCAGCAGCTCCACCAGCTCGCAGGCACGCTGCACGGCGGGCAGGGTCATCATGGGATCCAGGTTCTTCTCGAACTTGCCGGAGGCCTCCGTGCGCATACCCAGGGCCAGAGCGGTCTGGCGGATGGAAGTGCCGTTGAAGTTGGCGGACTCAAAGACCACGGTGGTGGTGCTGTCCAGAATTTCGGAGTTTTCGCCGCCCATGATGCCGGCCAGGCCGATGGGCTTGTCGCCGTCGGCGATCACCAGCATCCCGCTTTGCAGGGGGCGCACCACGCCGTCCAGGGTGGTCAGGGTCTCGCCCGCCTCCGCCCGGCGCACCACGATCTTGCCGGAGCCCACATAGCGGTAGTCAAAGGCGTGCATGGGCTGGCCGTATTCCAGCATCACATAGTTG
>CAYLHM010000224.1:0-1670 GCA_964383485.1 uncultured Oscillospiraceae bacterium | reverse complement strand
TCAAACTGGGCACGGGGAATATTTTCCTTGAGCTTTTCACAGATCTTCCTGGCTCTGGGATAGGCGTTGTCCGCAAAGAGGATAAAGCTCAGAGCATCCACGATCTCCCCGTTCAGCAGGATATCCAGCTTCACCAGCCGGCTGGGCCGGTAGCCGATCATCTCGTAGTCCAGGGAGCCGTAGCCCCTGGTGCGGGATTTCAGGGCATCGAAAAAGTCGTAGATGATCTCGTTTAGGGGCATTTCATAGTGCAGCTCCACCCGGCTGGCATCCAGATACACCATATCCTGAAATTCCCCCCGGCGGCCCGTGGCCAGATCCATGATATTGCCCACATATTCCTGGGGTGCGATCAGACTGGCCTTGACAAAGGGCTCCTCCGCAAGCTGAATTTCCATGGGATCGGGGTAGTCCAGGGGGTTGTCCACCATAATGACCTCGCCGCTGGTTTTGGTGACCCGGTAGACCACATTGGGGGCGGTGGTGATGAGGTCCAGATTATACTCCCGCTCCAGCCGCTCCTGAATGATCTCCATGTGCAGCAGGCCCAAAAAACCGCAGCGGAAGCCGAAGCCCAGGGCGATGGAGCTTTCCGGCTCATAGACAAAGGAGGCATCGTTTAATTTCAGCTTTTCCAGAGCGTCCCGGAGATCCTGGTACTTGGCCCCGTCCGCCGGATAGATGCCGGAGAACACCATGGGCTGCACCGGCCGGTAGCCCGGCAGGGGCTGGGAAGCGGGATTTTCTGCGCCGGTGACCGTGTCGCCCACCCGGGTATCGGTCACGGTTTTGATGGAAGCGGTGATGTAGCCCACCTCCCCGGCGCCCAGGGCGCTGCGGGGGCTTAGGCCCAGGGGGTTCATGGTGCCCACCTCCACCACCTTGTAGGCGGCCCCGGTGGCCATCATTTTGATCTCCATGCCGGCTTCCACGGTGCCCTCCTGCACCCGGACATACACGATCACCCCCCGGTAGGGATCGTACTGGCTGTCGAAGATCAGGGCCTGCAGCGGGGCTGAGCGGTCGCCCTTTGGCGCAGGCACGCCGTGGACGATCATTTCCAGCACGGCGTGGATATTGATGCCGTTTTTGGCGGAGATTTCGGGGGCATCCTCCGCCGGCACGCCGATGATGTCCTCGATCTCGGCCTTGACCTCCTCCGGCCGGGCGGAGGGCAGGTCGATTTTGTTGATCACCGGCAGGATCTCCAGCCCGGCGTCGGCGGCCATATAGGAGTTGGCCAGGGTCTGGGCCTCCACGCCCTGGCTGGCATCCACCACCAGCACGGCCCCCTCGCAGGCGGCCAGGGAGCGGGAGACCTCGTAGCCGAAGTCCACATGGCCCGGGGTGTCGATGAGGTTCAGGGCATAGTCCTGGCCGTCGTCGGCGGTGTAGTTGAGCTGGACGGCCCGGGCCTTGATGGTGATGCCCCGCTCCCGCTCCAGATCCATGGAGTCCAGGATCTGGTCCTCCATCTGGCGCAGGTCCACGGCCTTGCACTCCTCCAGGAGCCGGTCGGCCAGGGTGGATTTGCCGTGGTCAATGTGGGCGATGATAGAAAAATTGCGGATTTTCGATAGCTCGGTCATATTTGTTTCCTCTTTACAGGTTTTGTGGCGGATATCAGCCTCCGTTTTTGGGGGAGGTGCAAAGCAGCGCATACTGGGCGG
>CAYLHM010000223.1:0-1718 GCA_964383485.1 uncultured Oscillospiraceae bacterium | reverse complement strand
ATCGGTGGTGAATGCCCTGTCGGAGTGGCTGCGGGTGCGTGTCCACAAAAACGGCAGTATCTATGAAATGAAATTCAGCCGGGGCAACATCACCCAGGAAATGCGCATTGTGGGCAAAACCGACAAAACCGGCACAGAGGTCACCTTCCAGCCGGATCCCGAGATGTTCGACACCCTGGAATACGACTATGAAACCCTCCACACCCGGATGCGGGAGGAGGCATTCCTGAACGCCGGCCTGGCCATCACCATCACCGACGAACGGGGCGAGGAGCCCATTTCCGACACCATGTGCTACGAGGGCGGCATTCGGGAATTTGCCCAGTGGTGCAACCGAAACAAGACCCCCATTCACGATGAAGTGATCTATATGCACGGCACCAAGGGCGACGCCTCGGCGGAGATCGCCGTGCAGTACAACGACGGCTACAATGAATTTCTCCTGTCCTTTGCCAACGATGTCCACACCCCGGAGGGCGGTATGCACGAGACCGGCTTCAAAACCGCTCTGACACGGGTGCTGAACAACTACGGTGTGAAAAACGGCGTGATCAAGGGCGAGGACAAGGTTTCCGGCGAGGACTGCCGGGAGGGCATTACCGCCATCATCTCCGTGAAGCTCACCGATGCGCAGTTCGAGGGCCAGACCAAGGCCAAGCTGGGCAACGCCTATATCCGCACCCTGGTGGACAGCATTGTGAACGATCAGCTTGCCACCTACTTTGAGGAGCATCCCCAGACCGCCAAGGCCATTTTGGACAAGGCCATGATGGCCAACCGGGCCAGAGAGGCCGCCCGCAAGGCCAGGGACTCCATTCGCCGGAAAACCGGCCTGGAATCCGGCCAGATGCCCGACAAGCTCCAGGACTGCAACGAGCGGGATCCAAGCCTGTGCGAGATCTACATCGTAGAGGGCGACAGCGCTGCCGGCTCCGCCATTCAGGGCCGGGACTCCCGGTTCCAGGCGATTTTGGCCATGTGGGGCAAGATGCTGAATGTGGAAAAGGCCCGTGCCGACAAAATTTACGGCAACGATAAACTCTACCCCATGATCGTGGCCCTGGGCGCCGGCATTGGGGAGGAGTTCGACATCAACAAGCTGCGCTATCACAAGGTCATCATCATGGCCGATGCCGATGTGGACGGCGCTCATATCCGCACCTTGCTTCTGACCTTCTTCTTCCGCTATATGCGCCCGCTCATCGAGCGTGGCTATGTGTATTCCGCCGTGCCGCCGCTGTTCAAGCTGACCCGGGGCAAGACGGTGAAGGTGGCCTACTCCGAGCCTCAGCGGGATGCCATTTCCGCCGAGCTGCGGGGGGACAACCCCAACACCAAGGTGGACATTTCCCGGTTCAAGGGCCTGGGCGAAATGGACCCCCACGAGCTGTGGGAGACCACCATGGACCCGGAGAAGCGCAGCCTGCGCCGGGTGACCATTGACGATGCCATTCGGGCGGACGAGGTTTTCACCGTCCTCATGGGCGAGCAGGTGGAGCCGAGAAAGGACTGGATTGCCCGCAACGCCAAGCAGGTGCAGAATATTGACATTTAGGAAAAGGCCCATTTAGGGCAAGCGTTGCCCAAAGGCTCTCCCTCTGGGAGAGCTGTCACCAGTGCGCACACTGGTGACTGAGAGGGTACAATGTGCAGAACTTCAGATGCCTTACCCTCTCCGCCCTCGCAAGCTCGGGCACCTCCCCCAGAGGGGGAGGCAA
>CAYLHM010000222.1:0-1720 GCA_964383485.1 uncultured Oscillospiraceae bacterium | reverse complement strand
TGTTTCGGCGGGGATTAAAGAATGTTCCTCTAACGAAATCATCCACATCGTATTCCTTTCCCGCCGTGCCCGATCCGTGGACATAAAGCGGCCGGAAAAAAATCATGCTTGCCCATTCATGAGGAGGCAGACTTTTACAGCTACTTTTCTGCTCTTATTTGGGCATCAGGGTTTCGTACAGGTAGTTCCGGTTCATTTCCAGATCGCAGTAAATGCAGTCCCAAGGGCCGATCTGGGCGTATTTCCAGCTTCCGTCGCAGGGGATGCGCTGAGTGCGCAGATTGCCGCTGATCAGCACCGGGAACAGGGTGGCAGCATAGCTCATGATCTGGGAGTTGCTCAGATCCGTAGTCATAAAGGGCAGGAGCTGGTTGATCAATTTGTATGCCTGATCCAGGCTCAAACCGCTGCACGCAGTCAAAATGGAGGAGATGGTCTTGCGCTGGCGGTTGGTGCGCTCCCAGTCATCACCAATCGCTCGGATCCGGCAGTAGTTCAGCGCTTCTTCGCCATTCAGGCGGTTCACACCGGCCGTCAGGCTGTGTCCCCAGCGCGAGGCCATATAGTTCACCTCGGCCTGGGTCAGTTCCATATCCACGCCGCCCAGAGTATCAATAACCTCTTCAAATCCGGTAAAATCCACGATAAAAAAACCATCGATCTGCACGCCGAAGTTGTTCAGCAGGGTTTGGCTCAGGAGCTTGGAGCCGCCGATGGCGAAGGCGGCATTCAGCTTCTGGGGGCTGGCGCCGGGGATGCTCACATAGGTGTCCCGCAGGAAAGAGGTCATGGTAAAGGTGTTGTCCTGTAGGTTAAAGCTGCACAGGATCATGGCATCGGAGCGGGTGTTGCCCGTTTCACCGGGGCGGCGATCCTGACCCACGAGCATAATGTTGATCAGGCTTTTGTCGGTGATCACCGGGTATTGGCTGATATCAATCTGCGGCTCGGTTTGCGCCATGGTCTCATCAGAGAAGTCCGGCGGGAGCGTGAAGTCATCGGTGGCATAGGCGGTAGGATCCAGAGTGGACAGTTGGGTTTCGTTGGGATCAATGCGGTTGATTTTGTTCAGCATACTTTGAATAAAGGCGGTGGCGCAGATCATCAGGACAAGCGCTACGGCGAGGAAAGAACACAGAGCAATCAGACCGATGCGCTTCCAGGGCGTTTTTTTTGTATTTTTCATAAATGCCTCCATGTACCAAGGGGGATATGGTTCAGTTTTATATTATACACCATACGGCTGAAAAATTCCAGCCTTTTTTCGAGATTATTCGCCTTTTTTTGAAAAATAAAAAGCGGCAGCACTGCGCACAGCGGAAATTCCGGCCGCTTTTCTCAGAGCTGCCCTAAAATATTCGTCATAAAGGCTCCCTCCTGCCCGCTGGAAATGCGTTTTGCACCGAGGTTCCCCTGCTGTAAAATTTGAAAGGGACTGCCTCACGAAGACAGTCCCTTGATTATTACAGGTGCAGGACCCGGTCCCGGATCTCCTGGGTACGGCCCTGGTTCCAGTACTGGGTGCCGATGTAGCCGCAGGTACGGCGGGCCACATTCATTTTGCTCTGGTCGGTGTTGCCGCACTGGGGGCAGGTCCAGACCAGCTTGCCATCGGGATCCTCCCGGATCTCGATCTCGCCGTCGAAGCCGCAGCACTGGCAATAGTCGGACTTTGTGTTCAGCTCGGCATACATGATATGGTCGTAGATGAACTTCATGA
>CAYLHM010000221.1:0-1761 GCA_964383485.1 uncultured Oscillospiraceae bacterium | reverse complement strand
AGGGTGGATCATAAATCCGCACAGCTCGATGCCGTCATAGCCCGCCTCCCGAAGCTGCCGGAGGGTCTGCCTCGCCTGTTCCTCCTTATTCAGAACCGTTCCCAGCATAAACTGCTGCACTGCTTTCATTGCCATCAAGCTCCCCCCTTATGCCTTTGGAATGCCCTGTAAAATGCGGTTGAGCTGCCGGATCTGTTCTGCCGGCACTCCGCCCTGTTTCATCAGGCTGATCAGGGTCATGCGGCCCATCATGCGCTGCAAGGCCGGATTGTCCTTGACCGCATCGGCCACATCGCCACGGCTGGAAGCGCCCTGCTCCATCATCTTATTGACAATAGCTCCGGCCCGGGGGTCGCTGCGCAGCATCTCAAGGGTGTCGGAAACGCTGTAGAAATTGGGATCCATGGGATCCCGGTCAAACCAGTTCACCACATCGGCTTTTTTCAAGAACGCATAGTCGGGATTGGGCTGAGCCACCTTTTTTACCAGGATCACGCTGGAATATTCCCCCGCCCGTGCCTCGATGCTGTGCTCGCCGGTGATGGGCACCTGGAATTTGAAGACCCGTTTCCCCTGCTGAACTTCAAACAGTCCGCCGTCCACATACAGCGCTACCTCCGGAAAGTTGGAGTACACCTTCACCTGGGTGACCTCCTCCGCCCGATCCACATACCGGCTTCCGCAGATATGCACCACCGGCTCCTTGCTCCAGGCGGCCTTGTACAGATAGAAAGCATCCTTTTTGGTCTGACGGTCGAAAGTGACCAGGCCCTTTTGATTTTCCCCATGCTTGCCGCCCTCGTCCCGGCCGTCGGCGGCGAAGTCAAACAGGTTCCACACATGGGTGGCCCAGAGCCAGGGGCGGCTTTCAATCATATTCAGCAGATGCTCGTGGTAGATGCACTGATAGCTTTCGGTATAGTCCCCCCGCTCCGGGTTCGGGCTTTGGAATTGGGGGTTGGCATCTGCGCCGTACTCCGAAAATCCGATACAGCGGTTGGGATATTTTTCGTGGTACTCGTCAAAAAATTCGTCATTCTGCTCCAATTCCCCCAGATACCAGCCAAAATACAGATTATAGCTGTTCACATCTGGAATTTCCAGAATGGGGCTGTCGGTTTCCAGCATGAACACATTGGCCATGGTGGTGGGCCGGGTGGTGTCCAATTTATGGCACAGGCCGTTCAGCGCCCGGTGGTTTTCCAGCAGCTCTTCATTCACGGCGCTGGCGGCGGTGATCTCGTTGCTCAGGCCCCACACGGCAATGCACGGGTGGTTGTAGCACTGGACGATCAGTTCCTCCATCTGAGAAAGGGTGTTGGCCCGCCCATTGCTCATGTGCTGGGTGATATAGGGGATCTCCGCCCAGACCACCAAGCCGTTTTCGTCGCACAAATCATAAAATTCTTGGGCGTGCTGATAGTGGGCCAGGCGCAATGTGTTGGCCCCCAGCTCCCGGATGATGGCCATGTCCGCCTGGTGCTGCTCCAGGGTCAGGGCATTTCCCACGCCCTTACAGTCCTGGTGGCGGCTCACGCCCCGCAGCGGATAGCTGCGGCCATTGAGCAGGAAGCCCTTTTCCGGGTGAATTTCAAACCTTCGGCAGCCAAAACGGGCGGAGATCTCGTCGCCGCTGGGCAGCGTGGCAGTGACGGTGTACAGGTACGGATCGTCCAGGCCGTCCCACAAGTGGACATTTTCTATGATAAATTCCGCCTTGGCATAGCCGTCTACGCTGGGGACGGTCTGGCTCTGCCCGGC
>CAYLHM010000220.1:0-1765 GCA_964383485.1 uncultured Oscillospiraceae bacterium | reverse complement strand
AAAGGGACTGCCGAAGCAGTCCCTCATTTTATTTCCCGAACAAACGGAACATTCGTTTCAGGGGCATTTTCTGCCGCCGGTCGTCCAGAGCATCCACCGTGGTGCGCAGCAGGCGGTTCCACTCGGCGGCGGTCATGTGCCCGTCCGTGGTGGTGATGAGGTACGGGCAGCCGGGCAGCCGCCGTCCGCCCATGCGCCGGGCAAAGGCCCGATCCACACCCAGCGCCAGAGCGTAGGGGGCCAGGCGGTAGTAATAATCCGGGTTCCGGTTCAAAATCTGCTCCAGGGTCGCCGTGGGCGCCGTGCGAAGGAAGCGCCGCAGGCTCAGCACATCGCTGGCCGCCTGCTTGCCCCGCTCGGTTTTCAGTCCGCCATAGGCGGCGGCCACGCCGGCAACCAGCTGCACCAGTACATTCAGCCCGGCCGCAAGCCAGCTGCCGGACCAGATGCCCAGCAGCAGCCACAGCACCCCGGCCCCCGCCGACAGGAGCAGCTCCGGGGATTTCCGCAGATGCA
This sequence comes from uncultured Oscillospiraceae bacterium, assembly GCA_964383485.1. Classification (GTDB taxonomy): domain Bacteria; phylum Bacillota; class Clostridia; order Oscillospirales; family Oscillospiraceae; genus Faecousia. The sequence goes on along the minus strand of CAYLHM010000220.1, from coordinate 1,249 downwards.
ATGCGTAGCCCGCCTGCTGCAGCAGCCAGGAGGCCGCCCCGCCCAGGACGAACAGCAGCAGGCCCAGCAGAATTTGCCAGGCGGTCTCCTCGGTCAGGGCCATGGCCATGGAAACGCCGCTGAGCCCGCCGGCCAGCAGGCACAGGGTGCGGAAAATCCGGGGGCTGCCGGAGCCTTTGCGCAGCAGACTGCGCCGGTGCAGCACGGTTTTGGATGCCCGGTCGGCAAGCTGGGCATAGTGGAAGCCGGTGCCGTCCACCGTGCTGCGCTTGCCGAACAGGGAGCGGAAGTATTTGTTTTCAAATTTGCTCCGCTCGTTGCCCATATCCATGCGCTTGTGCAGCAGCACCCGGCCATTGCCGTCCAGCTGCAGGCGCAGGTAGCCCATTTGCGCCCAGCTCAGCACCATCAGGGTCAGATCCACCCCGGAGCCGGTAAGGCAGCAGCCCAGTTCCCCGGCGGTGAAGCCCTCCGGCTCGGTGGCCCGGCGGGAGCGGCGGATCGGCCCGGTGCGCAGGGTGATCAGCCAGTACACCAGCGCCAGGGTCAGGAGCAGCAGCGCACCGATTTCGGCCCAGCCCAGGGCCAGCTCGGCGGACAGGGCATCGGGGAACTGCTCCTCGGGCACCACCAGATCCATGCTCAGCTTTTCGTGGTCATTCAGGCTCTGGGTGAAGCTGAAGCTGATGGTGCTGCCCTCGGTCTGGATGTCCATGATGCTGTCCACGCTCTCCTGATAGTAGGTGCTGGTAAAGGTGGGGCGGTTTTCGATGGGGCCGGGGAGGGTGACGGTGCCGCTCAGAGCTTGAATGGGATAGGCGAAGCCGCTGAGCAGGTCGATATTCAGATGCAGCCGTCCGCTTGTGTCGGCGGTGACGGTGCGGGGCAGGGTGTAGCGCAGCACCAGGGTTTGGGTGCCTGCGGTAGCCACGGCCGCCCGGAGGCTGACATTGCGCACGGTTCCGCTGAGGGAGCCTCGGACACTGTGGCCGTTCAGGGAGATCTCTTTCGCATTGGCCGGCACGGGGAACACCAGGGAGCCGGGCAGCTCGTCCAGCTGGAGCTGGAGGGTCAGGGTGACGGTGCAGCTTCCGTCGGCGGCCACGGTGACGGTGGATTGCATTTGGCTGAGCTCGCTTGCGGCTACCACGGAGCAGAGCATCAGGCAGCAAAGCAGCGCAGCGCAAAATCGACGCATAGCGATGCTCCTTTCTCTATCTGTTGATATATTATATAGTACAAAGCCCTT
>CAYLHM010000219.1:0-1775 GCA_964383485.1 uncultured Oscillospiraceae bacterium | reverse complement strand
AAAAAAGCGCAAAAAATCGCCCCGAGTATTCCCGGGACGATGCTCCAAGAGCCGATATGAAAAAGGCCGTTAAGTTGCCAGAAACCGCTGGGCCTGCTGGCGGAAGCTGCTGAATGCCTCCTCGCCGCAGTCGCAGCGAACCCGAACAGGCTGGGAGTAATCCAAACTAACCATACCGATGAAGCTCTTGGCATTCACCAGGTAATCCCCGCTGATGGCCAGCACCCGAAAGGGCTGCACCGTGGCCAGGGACACAAACTCCTGCACTTGCTGGAACGAGTCAATATGGATACGAAATTCTTTCATGGCAAGACCTTCCTGCTGCAAATCTCCGCCCCACCGGGAAAAAATGAAGGAGGAAAAAACCCGATGGGCGGACATTTGTCAGCTATGGCAATATTATATACCCGTTTTTGCCTTTTTTCAATAGGCGCATTGGACAATCTTTACAAAATCAAGACCTCAAATTTGGTGAATATGACATGACTTTTTCCACTTACACCTTGGGCTGCAAGGCCAATCAATACGAAACCCAGGCCATGGAGCAGCTCCTCATCGCCGCCGGGCACCGCATCGTCCCCTTTGGCGCCGACTGCGACGGCTGCATCATCAACACCTGCTCCGTCACCGCCGTGGCCGACAAGAAAAACCGGGGCGTGATCCGCCGCTGCCGCCGGGAACACCCCCAGGCGGTGATCGCCGTATGCGGCTGCTACAGCCAGCACGCCGCCCAGGAGGTGCGGGAGCTGGGGGCCGATCTGGTGGGCGGCAGCGGACAGCGCCGGGAATTTGTGCAGCTTCTCATCACCGCCGCTCAGGACCGCCGGCAGCGCACCGCCGTGGATCAGGCCCTGCGCCGCCGGGAATTTGAACCTCTGCCCGCCGGCGGCCTGGAGGAACGCACCAGGGCCTTGCTGAAGGTGCAGGACGGCTGCGTGAACTTCTGCACCTACTGCATCATTCCCTACACCCGCGGCCCCGTCCGCTCCGCCAGCCTGGAATGGGCGGTGGAGCAGGCCCGGAGCCTGGAGCGCCGGGGCTACCGGGAAATCGTCCTCACCGGCATCGAGATTGCCAGCTGGGGCGTGGATTTGGCCGGAAAGCCCGGCCTGGCCCGGCTCACCGCCGCCATCTGTCAGGCCGTGCCCCAGGTGCGCATTCGCCTGGGCAGCCTGGAGCCCCGCATCGTCACCCCGGAATTTTGCGCGGAACTCACGCAATTTTCCAACCTCTGCCCCCAGTTCCACCTGTCCCTGCAATCGGGCAGCGACAGCGTGCTGGCCCGGATGCACCGGAAGTACGATACCGCCCGCTACTACGAAAGCGTGGAGCTGCTCCGCCGCCATTTTCCCGGCTGCGCCATCACCACCGACCTCATCGTGGGTTTTCCCGGGGAGAGCCGGGAGGAATTTCAGCAGAGCCTGGATTTTATGGTCAAATGCCGCTTTGCGGATATGCACATCTTTCCCTATTCCCGCCGCCCAGGCACCCCGGCGGATCAGATGCCCGGCCAGCTCAGCCGCCAGCTGAAGGAGGAACGGAGCCGCCAGGCCATCGCCCTGGGGCAGCAGCTCAGCCTGGAGTACCGCCAGGCACTGGTGGGGCAGGTGCTGAGCGTGCTGTTTGAGGGGCCGGAGGGCGAGCTGCAAGCGGGCCACGCCCCCAATTATGTGAAGGTCTATGCCGCCGCCGGGCCGCTGCACAACGAAATCCGCCCGGTTCGTGTGGAAAAAGTGTTCAATGACGGTGTTTTTGGAACTTTGGCCGGGCCATAG
>CAYLHM010000218.1:0-1782 GCA_964383485.1 uncultured Oscillospiraceae bacterium | reverse complement strand
GAATTTGAGAAATTTCTCTTGATTTTTGTGCGTTTTGGCTTTATAATATAAGAAATCTTGCACAGGAGGCGGTTTACTTGGGCGAAGTCATCGCAGTCCTCTCCGGCAAGGGCGGGACGGGCAAGACCTCCATCTGCGCCGGGCTGGCTTCCGCGCTGGCTATGGCCGGGCAGCGGGTGCTGTGCATCGACTGCGACATCGGCCTGCGGAACCTGGATCTGGCCCTGGGCCTGGGGGAGATGAACGCCCTGGCCTTTACCGAGGTCTGCTCCGGCAATTACACGCTGAGCCAGGCCCTGCGCCACCCCATGTTTGAAAACCTCAGCTTCCTCACGGCCCCGGTGAACTGCCGGGCAGATCAGATTTCCGACCAGGCTTTTTCGGAGCTTCTGGCCCAGGCCAGGCGGGAATTTCGGTATGTATTTCTGGATGCTCCCGCTGGGATCGAGCTGGGCTTCCGGCTCTGCGCCTGCCAGGCCGACCGGGTGATTTTGGTCACCTGCTCCGAGCCGGCCGCCGTGCGGGATGCTGCACGGGCTTCCGCCTTGCTGGAGCAGCTGGGAAAGTCGGAGGTGCGGCTGGTGGTCAACCGCATTAACAAAAAAATGTTTAAGGATATGAAGGTCACCGTGGACGATGTGATGGATCAGGCGGGGCTGCCCCTGCTGGGCATCGTGCCGGAGGATCGGAATGTGACACTTGCGGCGGCCTTTGAGCGCCCGCTGCTGTACTACACCACCACCGGTGCGGCAGCCGCCTGCAAGCGAATTGCGAAGCGTATTCAGGGCCTGCCGGTGGGCGTGGCTTTACATGGAAGATAGAAAGGAGCAAGTGATATGAACATTGCATTTTTGGCTCATGACAAGAAAAAAGAACTCATGGTGCAGTTCTGCACAGCCTATAAGAGCGTGCTGTCCAAGCACAATCTCTATGCGACTGCCACCACCGGGCGGCTGATCGCCGACAATACCGGCCTGCCCATTACCCTGCTGCTCAGCCACAAGCAGGGCGGCCACCAGCAGATCAACGCCCGTATTGCCTACAACGAGATCGACCTGGTTCTGCTCTTCACCGACCCCAACACCACTGACCCATGGGACGACAGCCAGATGATCGAAACGATCCGCCACTGCGACCGGCACAATGTGCCCATCGCCACCAATCTGGCCAGCGCTGAAATGTTCATTATGGGCTTGCAGCGGGGCGATCTGGATTGGCGGGAAGTGCTCCACGCCAACAAGCGTTTTTAAGGAGGACGAACTATGAAAGCAAATTTTGCGGCCATGATTTGCAACTTTATCGCCGCCCTGGCCTGGATCGTGGCCTCCGTGCTGTTTTTTATGCAGAACAGCAGGTTCAACGGCATTGTGTTCCTGTGCCTGGCCATTGCCCAGACCGCGATCGGCTGCCTGAATTTGTCGGGCTACCGCAGGGAAAAGGCCCGGCAGGACAGCAAAAAAGCGGAAGAGGACAACTGATTATGGAGATCATCAAGCCACGCACCCTCTCCGGCTTTATGGAGCTGCTGCCTGGCAAGCAGATCCAGTTCGAGCGGATGCTGGATATTTTGCGCAGCACCTACGCCTCCTACGGCTTTGCCCCGCTGGATACGCCTGCCATCGAGGATGCCCAGATCTTGCTTGCCAAGGGCGGCGGCGAAACCGAGAAACAGATTTACCGCTTCCAAAAGGGGGACAGCGACCTGGCCCTGCGCTTCGACCTGACGGTGCCCCTGGCGAAATATGTGGCCCTCCACTATAACGAGCTGGCCTTTCCCTTCCG
>CAYLHM010000217.1:0-1812 GCA_964383485.1 uncultured Oscillospiraceae bacterium | reverse complement strand
GAGCCAGGAAGATCTGTGAAAAGCTCAAGGAAAATATTCCCCGTGCCCAGTTTGAGATCCCGGTGCAGGCGGCCATTGGCGGCAAAATCATTGCCCGGGAGACCATCAAGGCGCTGCGCAAAGATGTGCTGGCCAAGTGCTACGGCGGCGACATCACCCGCAAGAAAAAGCTGCTGGAAAAGCAGAAGGAGGGCAAGAAGCGGATGCGCACCTTCGGCACCGTGTCGGTCCCCAGCGAGGCTTTCATGGCCGTGCTGAAGCTGGATGATGAGTAAATGAGGAGTGACCAAAGGCTCCCCCTTTGGGGGAACTTTTGGGCGCGTTTGCCTCCCCCTTTGGGGGAGGTGCCCAGTGCGCACACTGGGCGGAGAGGGTAAGGCGGTTTCGCAGGCAGGCTACTGAATGGTAAAGCGCAATGGGCGGCACAAAACCCTTCCCCCGGGGATGGGTTTGGCCCTCTCCGGCCCTGCGGGCCACCTCCCCCAAAGGGGGAGGCTTTGGCGTTTCTAAACTTCAACCCACAATTTCCCAAGAAAGGAGGGGTTTTATGCCTGTTTTTTCCAAAATGAAGGCCAAAAAACCTCTTGGTATTTATATCCACATTCCATTCTGCCGCAGTAAATGCGAATACTGCGACTTCTACTCCGTCACCCAAAAGGACGACCGCCTGCTGGACGACTACCTCCGGGCCGTGTGCGCCCACATTCGGGAAAGCGGCGCCCTGGCCCCGGACTACCTGGTGGATACGGTGTACTTCGGCGGCGGCACCCCCAGCTTTTTCGGCGCCGACGGCCTGGCCACGATCCTGACAGCCATCCGCCGCTCCTTTGATGTGGACAACAGCGCCGAGATCAGCTTCGAGGCCAACCCGGACTCCGTTTCCCCCAAGCTCCTGCACCGCCTGAAGGCCGAGGGCTTCAACCGGGTCAGCCTGGGGGTGCAGTGCGACGACGATGCCATTCTGGAAAAGCTGGGCCGTCCCCACAGCTATGCCCAGGCCGTGGCCGCCGTGGAGCGCATCCGAAGGGCGGGCTTTCGCAACCTGTCCCTGGACCTGATGTACGGCCTGCCGGGGCAGAGCCTGAGCGCCTGGGAGGACACCCTGGAAAATGTGCTGTCCCTGAAGCCGGAGCATATGAGCTGCTATGCTCTGAAAGTGGAGCCGGGCACGCCGCTGTACGGCTACCGGGAGATGGCCCGCCTGCCGGATGATGATTTGCAGGCGGATATGTACCTGTCGGCGGTGCAGATCCTGCGGGATCGGGGCTACCGGCAGTATGAGATCTCCAATTTCTGCAAGCGCAGCAGCGAATGCAAGCACAACCTGAAATACTGGAACGGCGGGGAATACCTGGGCTTCGGCCCGGATGCCGCCTCGGATTTTGCCGGGAAACGGTTCAAAATCATGCGGGATCTGCCGGGATACATCCAGGCCATTCAAAATCACGGCTCCGTGCTTCAGGAGGTGCAGGAGGTGCCCCTGCGGGAGCGGGCGGGGGAGTACCTGATGCTGCGCCTGCGCACCACCCGGGGCATCAGCCAGGAGGAGTATGAGCGGCAGTTTTTGCTGCCCTTTGCGCCGCTGGAGCAGGCCCTGGAGCAGTGCCGTCTGCGGGGCCATGCCCTGAAAGGAGAGGGCGGCCGCTGGCACCTGACCCCGGAGGGCTTTTTGCTGTCCAATTCCATCATTTCCGACTTGCAGCTCATTCAGGAGCGTGCCACCCCTCTTGCCAAACGGCGGTAAAGCGTCCCCGGAAAGCGGCGCCCCAAAATAGGTTCAGATCGCTTCCGGCGTGCGGCATGAATTTGGCC
>CAYLHM010000216.1:0-1840 GCA_964383485.1 uncultured Oscillospiraceae bacterium | reverse complement strand
CAGCAGCTCTCTCCTTGACATTTACCGGGGGAATGTGGTATGATACAATTATTCACAAGGGGAGGTGTTCTTCATGGCAGATCCATACAGCCGCACCCGGCTCCTGCTGGGAGATGACGGCGTGGAAAAGCTCCGCCATGCCCATGTGGCCCTGTTCGGGCTGGGCGGCGTGGGGAGCTACGCAGCAGAGGCCCTGGCCCGGTCGGGCATCGGGAAGCTGGATCTCATTGATGACGATGTGATCAGCCCCAGCAACCTGAACCGTCAGCTTCTGGCCACCCGCAGCGCCATGGGACAATACAAGGTCGACCTGGCCCGGCAGCGGATCGCCGATATCGACCCCGACATTCAGGTTCGCTGCTTCAAGACCTTTTTTCTGCCGGAAACGGCGGCGGAATTTGACTTTTCCCAATACGACTATGTGGTGGATGCGATCGACACCGTGGCCGGGAAGCTGGCCCTCATCACCGCCTGCAAGGCTGCCGGCACGCCCATTGTGTGTGCCATGGGCACGGGCAACAAGCTGGATCCCACCGCTTTCCGGGTGGCGGACATCTCCAAAACCAAGGGCTGCCCGCTGGCAAGGGTCCTGCGGAAGGAGTGCGCCAAGCGGGGGCTGAAAAATGTCCAGGTAGTCTACTCCGAGGAGCTGCCCACGCGCCCCAATATCGCAGACGGCGAAGCCCCGGAGCCGCAACGGCCTGGCTCCTCCCGGCGCAGTACCCCCGGCTCCACCGCCTTTGTCCCCGGCGTGGCAGGGCTGATCCTGGCCGGGGTGGTCGTGCGGAGTCTGGCCGGCATATGAATGCACGGCTTCGGGGCCTGTCAGCGGTTCTTCTTTGCAAAAAAGGAAGCTGAAAAAGGGAAAAATACATTTCGTATCTCCCTTTTTCAGCTTTTTTTGTGAAAATTCTCTCAGTGTCTTGCTCAAAAGCGTTCCGCTTTGCAGCCCGGCCAGCTCTTATGCTTTTTTGCGTGTCAGGATGGCCCCAGCAAGCGCTCCGATCATGACAAACGGTGCTATCCTGACAAACAACCATTCCAATGCGTGAAAACCGACTCCGACAACTGCGGTTTCAGGGTCGGTATAATCCCAGCCCAAGTAAGGGCTGTTCCACACAACCAGGGACGCAAACACGATGGCCATAACTGCGCATAAGGAGATAAAGAGCCAATGGATGACCGTTCGTCTCGCAGTCTTTCGGTGCGCCAGCTGCAAATTGATGATCTCCAGCTTTTCGGAAATGGCTTTCAAGTCATCGGCTTTCGTCTCGGCAACCGCCTCTCCCAGCAATGTACTTACGGGCGTTTCAAATACCTCGGATATGGAAATCAGCATATCGGCATCCGGGACCGACAAGCCCTGCTCCCATTTAGAGATTGTTTGCCGCACCACATTCAGCTTGATGGCAAGTTCCTCTTGCGAAAGCCCCTTGGATTTTCTGATCGCTTTGATGTTTTCGCTCAGCATTAAGGATCACCTCCTTCGTTCTGATGTCACCACCATTATACAAGGAGCTGCCCGTTGCCGCAAGCAATGCAAACGAACATCTCACTCGGAAAGCCTCGTTGCGGCAGGCAACGCAAGCGAACATCTCCCGATGCCACGCTTGAACTGCCTGTCAGCATCCGTCCGCTCACCCCCTGCGTTTTTGGAGGCTCCCGGAAGTCCTTTAATTTTGAATGTTCAATTCCTTTTCCGTAAGAAGCTCGTAGCTGACGAGGGCATCGCCGTCCAGGTTTTCCCGGTTCATATCCACGCCGACAATGCCGTGATGATCATAGGTCTTATAGTAGTAAATACCCTTGTCGGCATTGCAGCAGGAGGTGTAAATGGAAA
>CAYLHM010000215.1:0-1886 GCA_964383485.1 uncultured Oscillospiraceae bacterium | reverse complement strand
GCGGTGCCGGTCATGCCGGAGAGCTTGTCGTACAGCCGGAAGAAGTTCTGGAAGGTGATGGTCGCCAGGGTCTTGCTCTCCCCGGCCACGGTGACGCCCTCCTTGGCCTCGATGGCCTGGTGCAGACCCTCGTTGTAGCGGCGGCCGTACATCAGGCGGCCTGTAAACTCGTCTACAATGATGATCTGGCCGTCCTTGACCACATAGTCAATGTCCTTTTTCATCAGGCCCCGGGCTTTCATGGCCTGGTTGATGTGGTGGGACAGGGTGGTGTTCTCCTGATCCGCCAGGTTTTCCACGCCGAAATACTTCTCCGCCTTGGCAATGCCGCTGGCGGTGAGGGAAACGGTGCGCATTTTCTCGTCTACGAAGTAGTCGCAGTCGTAGTTGTCCTGCACCTCTTTCTGCTCGGTCTTGGCAAAGACCTGCTTGCGCAGGGTGGACACAAAATAGTCCGCCATTTCATACAGCTTGCTGGAGTCCTCCCCCTTGCCGGAGATGATCAGCGGGGTGCGGGCCTCGTCGATGAGAATGGAGTCCACCTCGTCCACGATGGCAAAGGCGTGATCCCGCTGCACCAGCTCGGATTTGTAGATGGCCATATTGTCCCGCAGGTAGTCGAAGCCCAGCTCGTTGTTGGTGCAGTAGGTGATGTCGGCGCCATAGCCCGCCCGGCGCTCTGCCGGGCTCATGCCGGGAATGATCAGGCCCACGCTCATGCCCATGAAGCGGAAGATCTTCCCCATCCACTCGCTTTGATACTTGGCAAGGTAGTCGTTGACGGTGACGATATGCACGCCCCGGCCGGTGAGGGCGTTGAGGTAGGCGGGCAGAATGGCCACCAGGGTCTTGCCCTCGCCGGTTTTCATCTCGGCGATCCGGCCCTGGTGCAGGACGATGCCGCCCAGGAGCTGCACCGGGTAAGGCCGCAGGCCCGTGACCCGGTCCGCCGCCTCCCGCACTGCCGCAAATGCCTCCGGCAGCAGCTCGTCCAGGGTCGCACCCTGGGCCAGGCGTTCCTTCAGTTCCGGGGTCTTGGCCTTCAGCTCCTCATCGCTGAGGGCCATATATGTCTGCTCCAGAGCCAAAATCTTGTCCACCGTGGGCTGGAGCTTTTTCACCTCCCGCTGGGAGCGCGTGCCAAACATTTTTGTAAAAAGTCCCATAGGAACCTCCTTGAAATCAAAATTCCGATATTCTCCAATATAACTGTATATCATAGTATAGCACAAATTTCCCCCGTACACAAGCATTTCTTGAAAACTCCCGGAAGAAATACCGGCAAAACCCTTCCCCCGGGGGTTGTCTGCGGCGCTTTAGCGGTGAAAAAAGTCTCCGATTTGCAAAAATCGGAGGCTTTTACGGTTCTTTCTTATTCCTCGGTGACGGTTTCGGCATCGGGGGCGTTCCTGCGGACACTTTCAATGCCGCTTTTGCAGGCGGCCTTGCTGGCGTAAGGCTCGGAAAAGGCAATGACCTCGCCGTTGCGGGCCTTCAGGCGAAAGCGGTACGCCCCTCGCTTGTCGGCGTACAGCTCGAACTTGGGATTGGAAACGGCCTGGAAGCCCTCTGCGGTTCGATCCTCCAGCCTGGCAGTCCCGGCGTTTTTGCGGACGCTTTCAATGCCGTTTTTGCAGGCGGCCTCGGAAGCGTAGACCTCGGAGGCGGCGATGATCTCGCCGTTGCGGGCCCTCAGATCGAACTGGAATCCGGCGGCGACCCTGCGCATGACGAATTTTCCCATCATATTCCCCCTCTCCCCGTAAAACATCCGCCGCCTGTGCGGGCGGCGGATGTTCCATATCTTCTTACAGCAGGGTGGAGAAGTGCTTGATGGTGCGGACCATCTGGCTGGTGTAGGAGTTCTCGTTGTCGTACCAGGAAAC
>CAYLHM010000214.1:0-1898 GCA_964383485.1 uncultured Oscillospiraceae bacterium | reverse complement strand
CCCGCCGTAAAAGGTGAAGTCCGCCTTTTGGGGGTACACCCGGTCGTTTTCGCTGTTGTCCACGGAAACCGCCAGCGTGTTCTGTTCCAGCAGGCGGTCCGTCAGCCGCACACGAAAGGCAGAATAGCCCCCCGCATGCTCCGCCAGCTTCTCGCCGTTGAGGTAGACGGCCGCCGTCATGGCAGCGCCGGCAAATTCCAGGTAGGTTTCGCCCCCTCCGGCGGGCTTTTCCAGGCTGCGGACATACCAGCAGGTGCCACGGTGGTAATCGTTGCCGCCGTCCTGTCCGTCAGCGGCGTTCCAGGTGTGGGGCAGGGTGACCGGCTCCAGGGCCTCGGTGGGGCTGACCTTGGAGAACAGCCAGCCATCGTTCAGAAGCGTTGTTACTCTCATAAAAGAACTCCTTCTAAAATTGAATTTTTCCATTGAAAACGGGTATTTTTGTGCTATAATAGTGCAAAAGGGGGTATTTATATGGAAATTGCCGACCGTATTGCCCTGTTTCAGGAGCTGATCCGCTGCGGAAACGAGATCTACACCTGGGTGTACAGCCCGGACGGAGCGCTTGTGCACTCCAACTGCCCCAACGAGGCCCTGTTCAGCGCCGCTTTTTCCGCCTTTGGCATTCGGGACCGTATGCTCACCCATGCCCAAAGCCACGCCAGCCCTCTGACCCTGGGGACGGAGTTCGGCATGATCTGGGGTGCCGCCTTTGAAAAGGAGGACAAATCGCTCCGCCGGGCCTATGTAATCGGGCCGGTTTTCTACTCGGACATCTCCATTAAGGCCATCGAGCAGGGGCTTGCCGCCTACTCCGAGCTGGAGCTGAGCATGATGTGGAAGCACCGCTTTATGGATGCTCTGCGCACCGTGCCCGCCGTTCAGCACATTTTGTTCACCCGGTATCTGCTGATGCTGCACTACTGCATCACAGGGAAACGCCTGGGTGCCAGCGACCTGTACCTGCCCCAGCCCGGCAAAAATCCGGCTCTCCGTCAGGGTCAGAGCCGCCGGGATCGGCACATGGTTTACCTGGCGGAACGGGCCATGCTGCAAATGGTACGGGACGGGGACCTGGACTACAGTCAGGCCCTGAGCACCTCTATGCTGCTGAGCAACGGTGTGCCGGTGGAAAGCTCGGATCCACTGCGCCAGGGCAAGGTTTCCAACATTGTTTTCTGCACCCTGGTCTGCCGTGCGGCCATTGAGGGCGGCCTGTCCCCGGAGGAGGCCTATGCCCTGGGGGACTACTACATTCAGGCCGGCGAGAGTGCCGCGACCTTTGACGATCTGGCCGCCATTCCCCGCATTATGTACGACGATTTTATCCACCGGGTACACAAGCGGCGCTCGGACCCCAAGCGCAGTCCCCAGGTGCAGAAATGCTGTGATTACATCGAGATGAACCTGGGGCAGAAGATCCGGGCGGCGGATCTTGCCAGGCTGGCAGGCTACAGCGAGTATTATATTACCCGGAAATTCAAGGAGGAAACAGGCTTTTCCATCAACGACTATATGAAATTCGCCAAAATACAGCGTGCCAAGTCCCTGCTGTCCGGCAGTGATCTGAGCATTCCGGCCATAGCCGAGCAGCTGGGCTTTACCAGCCACAGCTATTTCGGCCAGATTTTCCGCCAGGTCACAGGCATGACCCCCGGAGAATTTCGAGCCAGCCAGATGCTGTGAGCAAGCCGCTCCCTATGGGAGAGGTGCCCGAGAAAAGCGAGGGCGGAGAGGGTAATCACCCCCTCGCACAGCACCGCCGGGTGGCACCGGCTCCCCTTTCGCAAAAGGGGAGCCTTTTACCCTCACTTTTACTGCATATGCTCCTGAATGACCTCGTGCTTTGCCTGGGCCTTTTTATCCGCAATACGCTTTTGCACCTGAACCATTTCTTC
>CAYLHM010000213.1:0-1900 GCA_964383485.1 uncultured Oscillospiraceae bacterium | reverse complement strand
TTCAGTTTGCAGCTAGCAGTGCTTCCACCTCTTGGCGTTCGGGCATGGAGCGGATAGCGCCCTTCCGGGTGGTGACGATGTAAGCCGCTGCGTTGGCAAAGCGCAGCATCTCCCTGCGATATGCCGGCGTCAGGCCCTCGATACCATGCTCCAGCACGAAATTCAGCACACTCCCGCAGAAGGTATCCCCTGCGCCGGTGGTTTCGATGGTTCCGCCCAGCCGGAACGCAGGTGCGAACACCGGCTCCTCATCGCCGTAGAAGGAATAGCTTCCACCGGCCCCAGCGGTGACATTCAGAACCTGAATATTGAGATACTGCTTGTGCAGAATGGCGGCGCCCTGATAAAAATCTGTCTCCCCGGTCATAAATTCCAGCTCATTATCCGCAATTTTCAGGATATCGCACTGGGAAAGGCCCCAGGAAATGGCCTCTTTTGCCCGCTCCAGGTTGTCCCACAAAGGCGGGCGAAGATTGGGGTCAAAGGAGATCCATGCGCCGCCGCTTTTGGCCAGCTCCACAGCTTGTGCCGTTGCACTGCGCACTCCTTCGTGGGTCATGGACAGGGATCCAAAGTGGAAAATGCGGGTATTTTTCAGGGCTTCGCAGGGCAGTTCCTCTGCCGTCAGCATCATATCTGCGCCGGGCTTGCGGTAGAAGGAGAAGTCCCGGTCGCCGTTTGCCAGGGTTTTGACAAAAGCCAGGGTGGTTGGGATATGGGCATCCATCACCAGATGATCGGCGTTAATGCCCGCCTCCACAATGGTATCCCGGAGTAAGCGGCCAAACATATCATCGCCAACCTTGCCGATGAAAGCACAGGCCTTGCCGGTTTTGCGCAGCATGGCCAGCACATTGCAGGGGGCGCCGCCGGGGCAGGCTTCAAAAAGGTTGTTTCCCTGGCTGCTGCTGCCATTTTCTGTAAAGTCGACGAGCAGCTCGCCAAGGGCCACCACATCAAATTTTTCCCGCACTGCTTACACCTCCAAATCGTATTTTTCCACATCCATGAGAACCATTCCGCCGGCTTCAAAGCTAATGGCGGATGCCTCCTGCCGGGTATAAATTACAGCGCTTGCTGCCTGCTCGCCATCGTTGACGAACAGCTCCAGACTGAAGCGGTCCAGAATAACCCGGAGCTTGATCTCGCCGCCCCGGTTTCGAACCATGAAGCTGCGTGTATGAACAATATCCTGGGTCAGTCCGCTACGGGTGCGGTCAATCTTAACCGTTCCCTGATCGGGGCGATAGCGGATGATGGTTTCGTGTTCGCCGTCCTTTGCAACTCGAATACGGAACCAGCGGTAGGATTCACTGCCAATGGGATGGGCAACGACGGTCATATCCAGGGTGCGGCCATGGACTCCCGGCAAATTCACCTCTCCGCTGACGGGAATACTGCGATGGATCACACAGCGGTTTCGGTAGGCTTCCAATTCCTTCACCGGGTTTTGTATCAGCTTTCCATCCCGAATGGTCAGCTCCCGGGGGAGGGTCATCTGCCCAAACCAGCGGCAATGATGAGGCTTGGCGCCCACTGTGTCCCAGTTTTGCATCCAGGCAATCATAACTCTGCGACCATCCGGTGTCAAAAGGGTCTGGGGAGCATAGAAGTCCAGGCCGTAGTCGATGGATTGAATATACTGCCGCGTAAATCCCTTTCCGTGAAAATCGCAAGTTCCAATCAGGCTTAGTGTACCGTTTCCGGCGTGAAATTCCAGCCCCACCGGCATCATCTCCTGGGGACTGGCCATGATCACCTGGTGTCCATCCAAGGAGAAGAAATCGGGGCATTCCCACATTTTGCCAATTTGGTTGCAGCAGCGCTCCAAAATTCGGAGGAAGGTCCAATGCAGGCAATCCGGGCTTTGGTAGAGCAGAATGGAACCGCTGCCGTCATC
>CAYLHM010000212.1:0-1904 GCA_964383485.1 uncultured Oscillospiraceae bacterium | reverse complement strand
TACAATGCAAAGCGCTTCTTGATCATCTGCGCCACCTGTTCCGGCGGCAGCTTGGTGTTGTCTATTTTCATGTAATTTTCAAAGGGGATCTCCCCCTCACGGCTTTCCAGCCGAAAGTTTTGATCATCCTGGAGCAGCCGGCGGTTGGAGGCCTCCAAATCCCGCTTGGATGGCTTGCTTGCCAGGCGGTTGGCGCTGGCGTTCCGCTCCAGGCGAACCTGCTGGGAAGCGACCAGCTCCACATAATAAAATTCCGTGTGATAGGGCTCAAAAATACTGCGCACCTGGGCCACATAATCCCAATCCGCTTGCTGATCAAAGGCCCACATATAGGTGAAGATCATGCCATAGGAATCGGTTTTGGCAAATTCTTCAAAAATCACCTGGCGCAGCCGCTTGATTGCAGCTCCGTTGAAGCCGCCGAAAATCTCCAGCACCGGCTCGATGGTCATATGGTTGTGAAACAGCCGCAGGCCGGTCTGCTTCATCAGCTCCTGGCCGACTGTCATTTTCCCCACGGCAGCGTCGCCAAACAGAAATACAAATTTCATAGCTTGCACTCCTCTAAGATACCAGATGCGCCTGGCCGGCAGGTCATAGTGACCGGAAAGGCCCCGCCGCCTCAGACGATTTCAGAAATTCTTCAGAGTCTTCTTAAAAATGGTTTGAATATAAAAATATATTACCCAATTTGTGGTAAGTTGTCAATAATGATTGCGAAAAAACGCATAATTGAAGAGGGCCGAAGCCCTCTTCTGAACCGTTTACAGCTTTTCCAGCGCCTCTTGGCTCTGCTCCAGGCGGACGATCAGATCCTTGGCCTTTTGGGCCTTGTCCCGCTCGGCCTGAACCACCGCCTCCGGCGCACGGGAGGTAAAGTTCCCGTTGCTGAGCTTGCTCTCCAGCGATGCCAGGTTCTTCCGGGCCTTGTCCAGCTCCCTGGCGATGCGCTCCAGCTCCTTAGCCACATCCACCAGCTGGCCCATGGGGATATAGAGCTTGGCATCGGCGGTGGTACAGCAGACCATGCCCTCCAAATGTTCCGGCTCTGCGGCAAGCAGGCTCACGGAGTCTGCATAGGCCAGCCGCTGAATAAAGCCCTCGCCCTCGGTGAACACCTGGGGCTTGGAGGTCAGCACATACAGCGCTGCCTTTTTGCTGGGGGGTACATTCATCTCGGCACGGCGGTTGCGGATCGCCCGAATGGCGGCCATGACGGACTCCATGTGGGCCTCCTCGGTGGGGTATTCCAGCTCCGAACGGTGCCGGGGCCACTGGGCCACGATGAGAGCATCCCCCTCATGGGGCAGGCTCTGCCAAATCTCCTCGGTGATAAACGGCATGAACGGGTGCAGAAGCCGCAGCACCTGATCCAGCACATACACCAGCACCGCCTGGGCGGTGTGCTTTCTGCTTTCATCGTCGCTGTACAGCCGGGCCTTGGTCAGCTCGATATACCAGTCGCAGTAGGTGTCCCAAATGAAATCGTAAACCTTCTGCACGGCAATGCCCAGCTCGTACTTTTCCAGATTTTCGGTCACCTCGTCGATAAGGGTATTGAGCTTGGACAGCACCCACTTGTCCGCAATTTCCAGCTGTGCGGCATCGGGCAGCGCATTTTCAAAATTTTCCGGCAGGTTCATCAGCACATAGCGGCTGGCGTTCCACAGCTTGTTGGCAAAGTTGCGCATGGCCTCACAGCGCTCCACATAGAAGCGCATATCATTTCCCGGGGAATTGCCGGTGATCATATTCATACGCAAGGCATCACAGCCGTACTTTTCGATCATCTCCAGAGGATCAATGCCGTTGCCCAGGGATTTTGACATCTTGCGGCCCTTGTCATCCCGCACCAGGCCGTGGATCAGCACGGTGTGGAACGGTGTCTGGCCGGTGTGGGCACA
>CAYLHM010000211.1:0-1932 GCA_964383485.1 uncultured Oscillospiraceae bacterium | reverse complement strand
TGGTCCAGATCTGAGGGAAGTAATACAGGGCGCCGCCGTCAAACCGGCCGCCGCCACCGGCGCAGCCCTCAAAGAACACATGGGGGAACCGCTTGGTAAGCCGCTCCGCCAGGTCGTAAAAGCCCAGGGTATAGCGGTGCAGGAACTCGCCCTGCCGGTCGGCGGGCAGGCTGGCGGAAAAGTTTTCGGTGATATCCCGGTTCCGATCCCACTTCACATAGGAGATGTCCTGCTCCTGCAATACCTTGCTGACCGCATTGTAAACATAGTCCACCACTTCTTTCCGGGAGAAGTCCAGCACCAGCTGGTTGCGGCTGCGGCAGGGCTCCGCTCCCGGCTTTTGGATGGCCCAGTCCGGGTGGGCACGGAACAGCTCGCTGTCCTCGCTCACCATCTCCGGCTCGAACCACAATCCGAACCGCAAGCCCTGTTCCTTGCAGCGGTCAATCACCGGCTTCAAGCCCCCCTGGAGCTTCTGCCCGTTGACGAACCAGTCCCCCAGTCCGCTTCGGTCGTCGTCCCGCTTTCCGAACCAGCCATCGTCCAGGACAAAGGTATCCACCCCCAGCTTGGCCGCCTCGTCGATGATGGCGCACAGCTTGTCCCGGTCGAAATCAAAATAGGTACCCTCCCAGTTGTTCAGCACAATGGGCCGGCGCTGATATGCCCGCCGGGGGTCGATGATGTACTGACGGAAAAAGTCGTGGTACGCCCTGGACATTCCGCCAAGGCCCTCGGCGGAATAGCACAGCGCCGCCTGGGGCGTGACAAATTCCCCGCCCGGCGCCAGCTCCCAGCCGAACAGGTAGTCGCTGATGCCGCCCTGCACCCGCAGGCGCTGATGGCTGCTCAGCTCTGCCGTCAAGGCCCAGGAGCCGCTGTAAATCAGGCTGAAGCCGTAGCATTCCCCCTGCTCCTCCGTACAATCACGGGCCAAAACAGCCAGGAACGGGTTCATCTGGTGGGAGGAATAGCCCCGGGTGGATTCGAGCCGCAGGGTCCCCTCCTCCAGCGGCGCAACCGCCGGCCGCCGCTCCCGTGACCAGCTTCCGGGCAGCCGGAGCGCAGAATACCCGCCGTGATCCGGCAGATCCAGGCAGAACGAAAAGGCCCTTGCAATTTCCTCCGCCTGCGCACCGGCATTGCGAACCACCAGGCTCCGCACCAGAACATCGCTGCCCTCGGACACGGAATAGCGCAGGTCGATCTCCGTGTCCGAAAAATCATCTTTCAGAGTAACCGTCAGCGTCTGATCCGCCTGCCGGATACAGGGCATTCCGGGAAGCCGGGCCGCACCGCAGGTGATTTTGTGGGAGGAATAGCGGAAGCTGCTCATGGCGGCGCCGTCATGCCGCTTGACGATCACCGTGGCCGACCGAAAATCTCCCCGGCCAAAGCCGCCGCACTCCGAGGGCATATCATCCATGGCAAGGGCCCGGTTGGGATCCTCCGGGTCGGGTGCGGCCCGATCGCCATGCACCCCAATGAGGAAATCCAGATCCCCCTCCCGGAGCTTCTTGCCAAAGTATAGCTGCTCCAAAAAGCCTGCCCGGTTCACATACATACAGTAGCTGTAATGCAGGCCGCTGAGGAAAAAGCCCCCGGTTTCTTTGAAAAATTTGATCACATTGCTCACTCCTATAGAAGCACTAAGAACGCTCTGAGAAAAGCAGCTGCCGATTTCATCAGAGACTCCTTACGCATTATCAACATGATTGCAGGACTATCAAAAGGTACACCTTCTGATAGTCCATTTTTACTGCGCAGGCATTCTCAAAATTCACCGGGGCTGCTGATGGCAAATGCTGCCCAAAGCGCATCATTTACACCAAGAGGTATTTGAGAGGCGAATGAGGGGTTCAGCTCACGAACTGAACGGTGCAGAAGGCGGCGTAGATGATCAGCAGCAGCACCCCCTGCCAGCGGCTGAGC
>CAYLHM010000210.1:0-1950 GCA_964383485.1 uncultured Oscillospiraceae bacterium | reverse complement strand
GCACCACGGCGGCAGAGCAAACCTCTGCCGCCGCTTCTTTCGGTGAAAAACGGAACGCACCTTTAACAGAACAAGCGGCTTCCGTAAAATGGCTGTTATGCAGCTTTGCGGGGGAAGCATATAAGGAATATCAGAATTGGTCAATCGCTCATCCCCGCCAAATTTTCTCTTGAAACAAAGGCAATCAGAGGAAAAACCCCGGAAATGGCGTATTTCCGGGGCTTTTGAGCATTTTCGATTGTGTTTTTCCAGCAGATTAACGCTTGCTGAACTGCGGCGCTTTTCTCGCAGCTTTGAGACCGTATTTCTTCCGCTCCTTCATTCTGGGGTCACGGGTCAGGAAGCCGGCGGCCTTCAGAGTGGCACGGAGTTCGGGATTGAGCTCCAGCAGGGCACGGGAGATGCCGTGGCGGATGGCGCCGGCCTGGCCGGAAACACCGCCGCCGGAAACGCTGACGACCACATCCACCTTGCCCACCAGATTGGTGGCCATCAGGGGCTGGTTGACGACCAGCTTCAGGGTGTCCAGGCCGAAGTATTCGTCGATGCTCCGGCCATTGACGGTAATGGAGCCGGTGCCGTTCTCGTAAACACGGACACGGGCCACGCTGGACTTCCGGCGGCCGGTGCCGTAATAGTACTTATTCTTGCTTTCGTACATGATTTTTTACCTCCAAAATCAGTCCAGGGTCCAGGGTTCCGGCTTCTGGGCGGCGTGGGGATGCTCGCTGCCCTTGTACAGGTGCAGACGGGTCAGGGCGTTGCGGCCGAGGGTGTTCTTGGGCAGCATACCCTTTACAGCCAGCTCCATGGCATAGTCGGAACGCTTGGCCATCATATCACGGGCCTTGGTTTCTTTCAGGCCGCCGATCCAGCCGGATACCCGGTAGTAGGTCTTGTGCTCCAGCTTTTTGCCGGTGAGAATGGCCTTGTCGGTGTTGATCACGATGACATGGTCACCGCAATCCACATTGGGGGTGAAATCGACCTTGTGCTTGCCGCGCAGCAGATTGGCAACGGTGACGGCGGTGCGGCCCAGGGGCTTCCCGGCGGCATCGACCACATACCACTTGCGATCCAAGGTCTCTTTCTTCAAAAGAGTGGTGGACATTATGGTTTCCTCCAAATTCGGTAAAATATTTTGACAAATCGCACTGTTTGCAGTACAATGTCGTTATCTAGCCTGACTTTTATATCACATTCCGGAAAAAATGTCAAGAGCAATTTGAAAGATTTTTCTGAAATTCCGCATAATCTTGAAAATGCTTTCATTTTCTCGTGAAATCTCCCAAATACTCATGTACCAAATTCACTGAAAGAGGTGGGGCTTATGCAAAGAATGATGGGCCTGGTGCGCCGCTGTGTGGCCGATTACGACATGATCCGCCCCGGCGACCGGGTGGCGGTGGGGGTGTCCGGCGGCAAGGACTCCCTGGTGCTGCTGAAGCTGCTGGACGGCCTGCGGCAGTATATGGATTTTGAGCTGGAGGCCGTCACCGTAGATATGGGCCTGGGCATGGATTACAGCGGTATTGAAAAAATGTGCAGGGAGCTGTCCGTGCCCTACACCCTGGTCAAAACGGAGATCGGCCCGATTATTTTTGACTACCGGCAGGAGAAAAACCCCTGCTCCATGTGCGCCAAAATGCGCCGGGGGGCGCTAAATCAGGCGCTTGTGGAGAGGGGCTTGCAGAAATTGGCCTTGGGCCACCATTTTGACGATGCGGTGGAGACCTTTCTCATGTCCCTGATCTACGAGGGGCGGATCAGCTGTTTCCAGCCGGTGACCAACTTAGACCGCAGCGGGATCATTCAGATCCGGCCCATGCTGTATATTCATGAGCAGACTGTGGATCATCTGGCCCGGCGGCTGGAGCTGCCGGTGCTGGAAAACCGCTGCCCGGCGGACAGGCACACCAAGCGCCAGGAGATCAAGGAGCTGCTCTACCG
>CAYLHM010000209.1:0-1964 GCA_964383485.1 uncultured Oscillospiraceae bacterium | reverse complement strand
GCTTTGGAACTGTCTCTCTTTTGATGTACCGCTTATCTCCCGGCGGGCATGGGGACGGCCGCCTTGCGCATGGTGCTGAAATCATCCGGCAGGCAGGACATATATCTGCTGACCAGGCCGCTTTCCGTGAAAAACTGGTAGCATGGCCTGCCGCCGCTGCGGAACCAGCCCAACTGCACCGCTCCGGTCTGGTCAAAGCACAGCAGCCGCCCCTGGATAGAGGCCCAGTCCGCCGGCCAGCCGCCATCGGAATAGAGGTAGCGCAGAGCGCCGTCCAGGTCGATCCAGCCGGTGCGCAAAACGCCGTATTCATTAAAATAGTAGGCCTTGTTCTCCAGCTCCTGCCATAGGCACAGGGGCTTGCCTGTTTCGTCCAGGTAGAACTGGAAGCCGGCGCCGCTGACCCAGCCGCTTCCGCCGGCATAGGACAGCACACCGTCTGCATATTGCCAGCCGCCGCTCGCCTGCCGTTCCTCGGCCCAGCAGGCATACAGGGTGGTGTCCTTGTCGAAAACGGTCTGCTCCGTCACCTGCTCCTGCTGCTGGGCATCCAGCGACCAGCCCAGGAGCCTGTACCCGCTTTTGGCGGCAGAGGGCAGATTTTCCAGGGCGGCGCCCCGGGGCAGAATGATCTGATCCAGCTCACTGCGGCCGCCGTCGGCCTGAAAGCGCAGGGTCACATAGGCCGTTCCGCTTTTGACGATGCGAAATTCCCCGTTCCACAGCTCCTGCTCCTGGCAGTACGAACAGATTTCCCCGTCCTCCAGGCTGAAAACCTCCCGGCTGGCGCTGATGCGCAGACGGTACAGCCCGGCACCCAGGCCGGAAAAGCGCATGGGTGTGCTGAGCTTGCGCAGATCCACGCTGCCATCGCCGGAGAGGGTGTTGCTCAGCACCACCTGGCCCGCTTCATCCAGAACCTCCGCCGTGACGGCGATCGTCCCGCTGCCCTGCACCGTCCCCTTCAGCACACAGCCCACTCCGGCCCACAGAACCGTGGGGCCGCGGAAGTTCGTCAGCTCCGGGGTGAAGTCGCAGCTTGTCAGCACCGTCAGCCGGTCTGCCGGAACATAGAACAGCCCGCCCTGCCACAGGGCTTCGTACCACCAGCAGCCGTCGGCGGCGCACAAAAGCTTTTTCAGTTCCAGGCCCGTGCCCACTTCCAGCTCCAGCTCCGCCTGGGCACTCTCAGCCGCTTGCAGCACGGAGTAAACCGGCGTTTCCCGGTTGGTCAGGGCATAGGCGGCGGCGTTATACTGCTCGGTCACGGTGGTGCCAAGATAGCGGCCGAAGTAGATCAGGCCGTCAAACTGGGTCCAGTCCTCATAATAGTCGCAGAAGGTGTCTATGTCGCAGTAGATAGGCGTGCCCTCTGCCCAGTATTTCCCGCCCAGGGAGGCGCTGTAGCTCTCGGTGAAGTACACCGTGCCGTCCACGATGCCGTTGATGAACAGGACATGGCCGTACATCTGCCCCAACTCGGTGGTGGTGCTCTGGAAGCCTACCATCAGGTTGTAGGCATCCACCCGGCCGCAGGCGGTGACGGCATCCAGGGCTTGGCGCAGCGTGTAGGCCGATGCCGGGAAGCTGCGCACCCGGTAGCCGCCGTCGGTCAGTTCCATTTTGCTGTAATAGTCAAATTCCATATTTCCGTTCAGGCCGGAGCGCCGGGTGTCGATGCCCAGCAGATAGGTCTGGGCGTTGACCAGGAAGGCGCAGATGCCGTGGAAGGACGAAACACCTGCAATGCGCCGGGCCTGGCGGTACAGCTCTGCCGCATCTTGGAGCATCTGCTCGTGGACGGTGTCCTGCCCGTCCGTTTCCTCTGCCGCCGCCGCCCCAAGGGGCAGGCAGGAAAGCAGCAGTGCCAGCAGCACAAGGACGATCCATACTCTCTTCAAAAGGCTTCAACTCCGATCCGTTCCGATATGGGCAGGAAAATTGTTCATCAGAATTTCCATAGA
>CAYLHM010000208.1:0-1998 GCA_964383485.1 uncultured Oscillospiraceae bacterium | reverse complement strand
CCTGGGCGATGATCTGGGTGGCGATGTTGCAGGCGGTGGAGAAGGAATGGGGCTTTTCGATGAGGGTGCCGGAGATCACCGTGCCGTTTTGCAGCATATCGTCCAGGTTCACCAGGTCGCAGTTGTGCATATGCTGGGCATAGTAATCGGAATCGTGGAAATGAATGATGCCGGCCTCGTGGGCCTCCACGATGTCCTGGGGCAGCAGAATGCGGCTGGTGATGTCCTTGGACACCTCGCCGGCCATATAGTCCCGCTGCACGGCGTTGATGGTGGGGTTTTTGTTGGCGTTTTCCTGCTTGACCTCCTCGTTGTTGCACTCGATGAGGCTGAGGATGCGGTCATCGGTGGTGTTGGACCGGCGCACCAGGCTGCGGACATAGCGGTAGGTGATGTAGTGCTTGGCCACCTCAAAAGCGCCGTGGGCCATGATGGCCTTTTCCACCAGATCCTGGATCTCCTCCACCGAGGGACTGCGGCCCATGCCCTCACAGCTCAGCTGCACGCTCTGGCAGATGCGCTGGATTTGCAGGGGGGTCATACGCACCGATTCGTCGGCGGCGTTGTTGGCCTTGGTGACGGCCATCTCTATTTTGTTCAGATCGAACTGGGCCTCTGCTCCGTTTCGCTTGATGATCTTCATAGCTGCTCTCTCCTTGAGGGGTATTTCGGCTGAAGATGCCGAAGAACAACTCCTATTATACTATATATTGTGGTTTTGTCAAGAGGGTAACACAAAATAAGCTGTAAATAAATTTCCGGCCGAAAAATACGGTTTTACCGGCGGGACGATTTTGGGCGGTTTTCAGCGAAGAATACGGAATTTCCCCAGCTGTGGGGGAAATCGGGCCAAATTTGCCGAAGCCCGGTGCGTTTCCCCGTCCCCCCGCCCCGCCGGGTGCAGGCCGGAAAGGGTCGAAAAAGTATGCCGAACGGGGGCAAGCCCTTTGAAGGGCGAAAAATTTATTTTCCGGGGGAAGCTCTTTTTTCACAAGCGGCCAAAAAGCGCATAAACTGTCCTATGGGGGCCCTGAGAAATACGCCCATGGGTGCTTTATTGGGGGCTTTCCTGTAAGCGCTTATTCCCATTTAGGAGGTATTCATATGTCTGAACAATGTCAGGAGGCTCTGAGCTGCAACCCAAACGATCTGCGCCGGGCCATCTCCATTCACACCAGAAAAATTACGGATAGCTGCCGGGATAAGGACTGCATTGAGGATCTGCGGGTCTATCTGACCAAAGGCTCTCAGGCCCTGCTGGACACCGCCGCCGGTGCCAGGGTGCGCTGCGCCGAGCTGCTGTACACCGCCATAGAGGTGGAGCCGGTGGCCTTTGACCGGAACCACTACTGCATCGATGTGACCTTCTACTACCGCATTCTGGCGGATGCCACCATCGGCACCTGCCGCCCCGCCACCCTGTACGGCCTGGCGGTCTTCAGCAAGCGGGCCGTCCTCTGCGGCGAGGACAGCCGTGCCCACATCTACCGCTCCGACACCCGCTTAAACGAGCCGGACGGCGTGACCCGCTATATCGCCAACAACCCCACCGCCGTGGTGGAGGTGCTGGATCCCATGGTACTCAGCTCCAAGGTGCGGGAGGTCTGCGAGTGCAAGTGCCAGGAGGACCTGTCCCTGGCCATTCCCGCAGCCATTCGGGGCCAGTTCGACGACGAGCTGGTGCTGGCGGGAGAGCGGCGGCGGCTGTTCGTCACCCTGGGCCAGTTCTCCATCATTCGCCTGGAGCGGGATGCCCAGCTCATCGTGCCGGTGCTGGACTACGCCATGCCCACCAAGGATTGCAGCGACACACCGGGCTGCGCCGAGGATCCCTGCGAGGTGTTCTCCAAGATCCCCTTCCCTGCGACCCAGTTCACGCCCACGGGCTGCGACTGCCCCGGCGGCGGCGACGGGCAGGAGAGCGGCTACCGCACCTGCGGCACCTGCCAGCAGCAGTAAAATATTCACCGCCGGGGAAATCCCCGGCGGCATTGTTTT
>CAYLHM010000207.1:0-2008 GCA_964383485.1 uncultured Oscillospiraceae bacterium | reverse complement strand
TGCTTGCCGGTGCGCTGATGCTGCACAAGACCGGTCTGGCTAAGATGGAGCTAGAGAAATCCTGATGAATTTTTTAAGAGCGGACAGCGATGGTTTTTCGCTGTCCGTTCTTGCTTTTTCGGTTCTGTGATGAAAAAGGGGGCAGGCGAAGGACTTGGCCTCAGCGATCATAAAAATTAGCCTGTCGCAGGCGCATAAGGGTCTGCCGGGCAGACATGATGCTGGAGCCGGCGTGTTCAAAATTTTTTCGGTTGACCGCTTATCCATTTCTATGTATAATGTGTTCAGGAAAAAGGGGGAATGGAAATGTACAAGCTCCTGATCGTTGAGGACGATCCGGGCATTGCCCAAACGCTGAAGCAGCAGCTGGAAAAATGGGGCTATGAGCCACGCTGCATTCAGGATTTCTGCCGTGTGATGGAGGAATTTGCCGCCTTTGCGCCCCAGATGGTGCTGCTGGACATTTCCCTGCCCTACCGGGGCGGCTACTACTGGTGCAGTGAAATTCGCAAGCAGTCCAATGTGCCGATTTTGTTCCTGTCGTCGGCATCGGACAATATGAACATCGTCATGGCCATGCAGATGGGCGGCGACGATTTCATCGCCAAGCCCTTTGACCTGCATGTGCTGATTGCCAAAATCCAGGCCATGCTCCGCCGCAGCTACGATCTGCCCCTGAACCCGCCCCTGGAGCATCGGAGCGCCCGGCTGGACACCGGCGACAGCGCCCTATATTACAATGAGGAAAAAATTCCCCTGACCAAAAACGAATGCCGCATTTTGCAGACCCTGCTGGAGAACAAGGGCGTGACCGTGAGCCGGGAAAAGCTGATGGAGCGGCTGTGGCAGTCGGATGCCTTTGTGGACGACAACACCCTCACCGTCAATGTGGGCCGTCTGCGGCGGAAGCTGGAGGCCGCCGGGCTGGGGGATTTCATCTCCACCAAGCACGGTGTGGGCTATATGATTGGCTAGAAAGAGGAACACCATGTCGTTTTGGAACTATCTGAAAGAAAAGCGCCGGGCGCTCATCAGTTATTTGATTTTCGGGGGCATTTTTTCCGTGAGCTTTCTGCTCTATCGCCTGCCTCTGATGGCCGTGGGCTACCCGGCCGGGCTGTGCCTGTGCGTGGGCGGGATCTGGCTGACGGCGGACTTCATCCGGCTGTGGCGGAAAAACAAGCTGCTTGCCCAAACGGAAGCCCTGACCGCTCCCCTGCCGGAGCCGCAGACCGTCAGCGAGGAGCAGTATCTGCGCATGATCCGTCAACTGCGGCAGCAAATTCGGGAGCTGGAGACCCGCTCGGACAGCCAGCGCAGGGAGATGGCGGATCAATACACCCTGTGGGCCCACCAGATCAAGACGCCCATCGCCTCTATGCGCTTACAGCTGGAAAGCCAGGACAGTCCCATGTCCCGCCAGCTCTCCTCAGAGCTGTTCCGCATCAGCCAATATGTGGAAATGGCCCTGGTGATCCAGCGGCTGGATGCCGAGGACAGCGACTATGTGATCCGCAGGCAGCCCCTGGACAACATTATCCGCCAATCCGTGAAGAAATTTGCCCCGGAATTTATTCTCCGCCGCCTGCGGCTGGAGTGGGAACCCACCGGGCTGGAAATCGTCACGGACGAGAAGTGGCTGGGCTTTGTGATGGACCAGCTCCTGTCCAACGCCCTGAAATACACCCCCAGCGGGCAAATTCGGATCTACAGTCAGGGCACCACCCTGTGCGTGGAGGACAGCGGCGTGGGCATTGCCGCCGAGGATCTGCCCCGGATTTTTGACAAGGGCTACACCGGCTACAACGGGCGCATGGACAAGAACGCCAGCGGCCTGGGGCTATACCTGTGCAGGCAGGTCTGCGGCCGGCTGGGCCACACCATCAGCGCCCAGTCCGCGCCGGGCCAGGGCAGCCGCTTCTCCATCGACCTGAGCCAGAAAAAGCTGGTTGTGGAGTGAATTGTGACAAAAATGTAAGAAAAGCAGAGGGAAATGTAAGCCAAATCG
>CAYLHM010000206.1:0-2041 GCA_964383485.1 uncultured Oscillospiraceae bacterium | reverse complement strand
CTTATGCTTTTTTCATGGGCAGGGTGGCGAAAACCTGCCGGGTGATGCGGCAAAATTCCGCCACATCGGTGGTTTTGCGCAGAGCCTTGCCCAGCTTTTCGCTGCCGTCGAACAGGTCGATCAAATAGCTCCAATGCTCCTTTATGCGGAACATGGCGTTGCGGCCGCCCATGCGCTGGCGATAGGCGGCGAACAGCTCGTCCGTAAATGCTTCCAGGGTCTCCCGCTGGGTACCCTGGGGGCAGAGCATTCCGGGACTGCGCAGCAAGCCCCGGCCCAGCATGACCTGCTCCAGCGCCGGGAACTCCTGCCGCAAGAGCTGAATATCGGCAGTGCTTTTCAGATCTCCGTTGTAGCACAGGGGATTTTTACTCTCCCGATATGCCAGGCGAAAAGCCTCCAAATGCACACTTCCGCTGTAAAACTGGCTGCGCAGGCGGGGGTGCAAAATCACGACCTTCAGAGGATAGCGGTTGAAGATTTCCAGCAGCCGGGGAAATTCCTCCGGATCCGCATAGCCGATCCGGGCCTTGACGGAGATATCCAGGGGTGCGGCGGCGCAGACCGTATCCAGAAAGGCATCCAGCTCATCAGGTTTACATAACATTCCGGCTCCCTTGCCCTTGGCACACACCGTGCCGGAGGGACAGCCGAGGTTCAGGTTCACCTCGTCATAGCCCCGATCCCGGCACTGCCGGGCCGCCCACAGGAAATCCTCCGGGACCCTGGTCAGGAGCTGGGGCACCTCTCCGCCCACGGCCATGGGCAGGACTTCTTCCTCCCGGCGGGTCAGGCTGCGGTGGGCCGTGGGGGACAGAAAAGGCATATAATAGCGGCCCACGCCCCCGAAATACTGCCGGTGGAGCCGGCGGAAGATCCCATCGGTAAGGCCCTCCATGGGGGCGAACCAGTAGTCCATCTTCTCCCGGTCAGATCTCCATGATGACCGGCAGGATCATGGGGTTGCGCTTGGTCAGCTTATACAGGTAGCCCGACACATCGGTTTTGATGGTGGACTTGATGACGCTCCAATCCCTTGCCCGGCGGTGGCCGCAGCGGTCGATGGCCTCCATGACCACCTCCCGCAGCTCGTCGATGAGATCCTCGGACTCCTTGACATAGATGAAGCCGCGGCTGATAATGTCCGGCCCGGAGACCACAGAGCCGTCCTGACTGGACAGGATCACGCACACCACGATCATGCCGTCCTGAGCCAGGTGCTTCCGATCCCGCAGCACCACGCTGCCCACATCGCCCACGCCGGCACCGTCCACAAAGACCTTCCCCGCCGGTACGGTGCCGCCGATCCGGGCGGTTTTGGGGGTGAACTCAAACACGGTGCCGATATCGCCCATGAGGATATTCTTGGGATTCATGCCCAGCTCCTGGGCCAGACGGCTGTGGAGCTGCAAATGCCGCTGCTCGCCGTGGACAGGGATAAAGAACCGGGGCTTGACCAGGGAGTGGATAATTTTCAGCTCCTCCTGGCAGGCGTGGCCGGACACATGGAGGCTTTCGCTTTTTTCATAAACCACATCGGCGCCCTTGCGGTACAGCTCGTTGATGATGCGGCTGACGGCTTTTTCATTGCCCGGAATGGCGGAGGCGGAAATGATGATCCGATCCCCCGGCTGAATTTCCACCTGGCGATGGGTGGAAAAGGCCATGCGGTACAGTGCGGACATATTTTCGCCCTGGGAGCCGGTGGAAACAATGACCACCTTGTTCTTGGGCAGGGATTTGATCGCATTCAAATCCACGATGGTACCGGCGGGCACCTTCAGATAGCCCAGCTCCTGGGCCACATTCAGCATATTTTCCATGCTGCGGCCAGTGACGGCCACCTTGCGGCCATAGCGGTGGGCAGTGCTCAGCACCGCCTGAATGCGGTGCATATTGGAGGCAAAGGTGGTGACGATGATCCGCTGGTCACAGCCCTTGAACTGCCGGTTCAGGCTCTCGGCCACCACGCTTTCGCTGGGGGTGAAGCCGGTGCGCTCCACATTGGTGGAGTCGCACAGCAGGGCCAGCACGCCCTGGT
>CAYLHM010000205.1:0-2067 GCA_964383485.1 uncultured Oscillospiraceae bacterium | reverse complement strand
TTTATGCCCAACGAACCCCAAATCCGCCGCCTGACGCTGGGCGAATACCAGGTCAACTGCTACATCGTCTGGGCGGCGGGGAGCAAGACCTGTGCGGTCATCGACCCCGGCGCCGAGCCGGAAATCGTTTTATCCACCCTTTGCGATCTGGGCCTGGAGCTTCAGACCGTTTTCCTCACCCATGGGCATTTTGACCATGTGGGCGGGGTGACGGCCCTGCTTCGGGCGGCGAACTGCCCCCTCTACATGAACCGGGGGGACTATTCCCAGCCGGACGATGCTTTGTCCGATCTGCTTTATCCCTTGGCAAAAGAGAGGCCAGCGGCGATTTTTTATAAACATATGGATACAATTTCTGCCGCCGGGCTGGAATTTACGGTGTACGAAACCCCCGGCCACACGCCGGGCAGCGTATGCCTGGCCTGCGGCGATGCGCTGTTCACCGGCGACACCCTGTTTGCCGGTGCCTGCGGCCGCACCGACCTGCCCGGCGGCGACCCGGCCGCCATGGCCCAGAGCCTGAAATTTCTCCGGGAGCTGCCCACGGACGGCCCCATTTACCCCGGCCACGGAGCCGAAAGCACCCTGGAAATCCAGCGCCAGAGCAATCCATATTTGAGGAAATCTCTATGAATTTGACACTCTCCGGTCATAACGACCGCTATGCCGTGGAGCAGCTCCTGCTGAGCCTGTTCCCGGCCAACACCCCCCTGGAGGCGGAAAGCCGCCTGCACCGGGGAACGGTCTGGCTCACCGCCACGGCGAAAATCACCCTGAACGGCCAGACCCATGCCGCTTCCCGGCGGCTCCGGGCCGAGCGGGAAACGGTACGCCTGCGCCGCAGAGCCTTGCAGCAGAGCGTGTATCTCGCCGCCCTGCCCCTGCTGGACAGCACCCCGCCCTGGGGCGCTCTGGCGGGCGTGCGGCCCACCAAGATCACCACCCGGCATCTGCTGGAGGGGGGAAGCCCCCGGTCCGCCGACAAGCTGCTGAAGGAGGTCTACTATGTGACCCCCCAGCGGCGAAAGCTGGCAGTGGAATGCTCCCAGGCCACGGTGGCGGCGGCCGGACTGCTGGAGCCGGAGGACTTGTCCGTGTATGTGGGCATTCCGTTCTGCCCCAGCCGGTGCAGCTATTGCAGCTTCGTCAGCCGGAGCATCGGCCACCAGACGGAGCTGATCGAGCCGTATTTGCAGGCGCTGCTGGAGGAAATTGCCGTCACCGGCGAGCTGCTGGCACATTCCGGGCGGCAGGTGCGTACGATCTATATCGGCGGCGGCACCCCCACCACCCTGTCCGCCGAACAGCTAGAGCGACTGATGACCGCCCTGACGGCCCATTTTGACCGCTCCCGCTGCCTGGAATTTACGGTGGAGGCCGGCCGCCCGGACACCCTCAGCCCGGAAAAGCTGGCAGTCCTGCGCCGCCTGGGGGCCGACCGGGTGAGCATCAATCCCCAGACCATGGAGGATGCGGTACTCTGCGCCTGCGCCCGGCCCCACACCGGGGAGGATGTGCGCCGGGCCTATGCCTGGGCGCAAAACGCCGGGTTTGAAAACATCAACACCGACCTCATCGCCGGTCTGCCCTCTGACAGTCCGGAGGGCTTTGCCCGCTCCCTGGAGGCGGTGGCGGCTCTGAAGCCGGCCAACATCACCGTCCATACCCTGGCCCTGAAGAAAGGGGCCGACCTGTTTGAAAAGCGGGGCGGCCTACCCGGCGTGGAGCAGGTGGCCCGGATGCTTGCGCTTGCGGGGAAACGCCTGCCGGAGCTGGGCTACCGGCCCTACTATCTGTATCGGCAGAAATATATGTCCGGCTCCTTTGAAAATGTGGGCTGGACCCTGCCCGGCCGGGCCTGCCTGTATAATATCTACATGATGGAGGAGCTGCACAGTATTGTGTCCCTGGGCGGCGGCGGCGTGAGCAAGCTGAACCTGCCCGACGGCACCGTGCGCCGCTTTGCCAACCCCAAATTCCCGGAGCAGTATTTGCAGATGCTGCCCAAGGTTTTGGAGGAAAAGAAAATCATGCTGGCGCAGATGGGATAGGCGCAAAGGCTCCCCG
>CAYLHM010000204.1:0-2076 GCA_964383485.1 uncultured Oscillospiraceae bacterium | reverse complement strand
CATCGAATGCACCTGAAGCAGTTGCCAGTCTGATTATACACCCCTTTTTGCAAAAAGCAAGAGGGGAAAAATTTTTGTAAAACCTGCCTAAAAATGTTGCATTCTTTTTGTGAATGTGTTATAGTCTTAAGGTTGAATGATTTTAGAAAATAAGGGAGCGTTTTTATGTCTTCTCAGGAAAAAATCAGAAATATCGCCATTATTGCCCATGTGGACCACGGCAAAACCACCCTGGTGGACGAAATGCTCAAGCAGGGCGGCATCTACCGGGAAAATCAGGCCACCGTGGAGCGGGTGATGGACTCCGGCGACCTGGAGCGGGAGCGGGGCATTACCATTCTGGCGAAAAATACCTCCATCTATTATAAGGATATCAAAATCAACATCGTGGACACGCCGGGCCACGCCGATTTCAGCGGCGAGGTGGAGCGCATTCTGAAAATGGTCAACGGTGTCATTCTGCTGGTGGATGCCGCCGAAGGCCCCATGCCCCAGACCCGTTTCGTGCTGCAAAAGGCTCTGGAGCTGGGACACAAGGTCATTGTGGCCGTGAACAAGGTGGACAAGCCCGATGCCCGGGTGCATGAGGTGATGGACGAGGTGCTGGAGCTGCTGCTGGAGCTGGATGCGACCGATGAGCAGTTCAACTCCCCCACGGTGTTCTGCTCCGGCCGTCAGGGTACGGCATCCTACAGCCCCGACGAGCAGGGCAGCGATCTGCGCCCCCTGTTCGACACCATTGTGGATTATATCGACCCCCCCGCCGGGGACGATACGGCGCCCTTGCAGCTTTTGGTGTCCTCCATCGACTATAATGAATATGTGGGCCGCATCGCCATTGGCCGGGTGGAGCGGGGAACCATCCGGGTGAACCAGGAGGTGACCATCTGCGACTATCACGACCCCAATCTCCACGAAAAAAGCAAGGTCGTGGCCCTGTACACCTTCGACGGCCTGGGCAAAAAGCCGGTGCAGGAGGCCCCTGCCGGGGAAATCGTGGCCCTGTCCGGCATGGCGGACATCACCATCGGCCGCACCGTGTGTGCGCCGGAGGCGGTGGAGCCACTGCCCTTTGTGAAAATTTCCGACCCCACCACTGAAATGACCTTTGCCGTGAACGACTCCCCCTTTGCCGGGCGGGAGGGCAAGTATGTCACCTCCCGGAACCTGCGGGACCGGCTGGAGCGGGAGCTTCTGAAGGATGTATCCTTACATGTGAGCGAGCAGGGCACCGATGCCTTCAATGTGGCCGGCCGGGGAGAAATGCACCTGAGCATTCTCATGGAAACCATGCGCCGGGAGGGCTTTGAGTTCTCCGTGTCCACCCCCCGGGTGCTGACCAAGACCATCGACGGCAAGCTCTGCGAGCCGATCGAGCGCATGGTGGCCGATGTGCCGGAGGAGAGCATGGGCACGGTGATCGAGAAGATCGGCCGCCGCAAGGGCGATTTGGTGTCCATGACCCCCATGGGCAGCCGCTACCGGCTGGAATTTCTGGTGCCGTCCAGGGGTTTGTTCGGCTATCGCAACGAATTTCTCACCGACACCCGGGGCGAGGGCATCATGTCCTCGGTGCTGGACAGCTATGCGCCCATGAAAGGGGCCATCGAGCGGCGGCTCACCGGCTCTCTTGTCGCCTTTGAAACCGGCGAGGCCTGCTCCTACGGCCTGTTCAATGCCCAGGAGCGGGGCGCTCTGCTCATCGGGCCGGGCACCCAGGTGTACGCCGGCATGGTGGTGGGCATTTGCAGCCGGAACGAGGATATGACGGTGAATGTGTGCAAGAAAAAGCAGCTGACCAATATGCGTGCCGCCGGTTCCGACGAGGCCCTGCGCCTGACCAGCCCCAGGGTGTTCTCTCTGGAGCAGTGCCTGGAGTTCCTGGCGGACGATGAGCTGCTGGAATGCACCCCCAAGAGCCTGCGCATCCGCAAGCGGGAGCTGGACCACGCCGCCCGTATGCGGAATTTGATGAAGCAGCGCACCCAGAGCTGAGAGAATGTTTGCTTTGCCAGTGTGCGCAAAGGCTCCCCCAAAGGGGGAGGCAACGGGGAAAGGCTCTCCCTCTGGGAGAGC
>CAYLHM010000203.1:0-2095 GCA_964383485.1 uncultured Oscillospiraceae bacterium | reverse complement strand
TCATCCTCTGATAAACACTTTTTGAACACAGTGAGAAATTGCGAACCTTTTGTTACAATAAAAAGAAACTGTTTTGTGTTATATAAGCATCTGATATGATCATACGAAATTGCAACATATCCTCCCTCTTGAAATTTATTTTCACCGTAAATAAAATCTTCTGCAAACCCTGTCATATATTCCACAGCATCTGTTCCATATAATTCACGAACTCGACGGTCAAAAATTTTTATGGAATGATTTCTTTTGCAAATTACTGCGATGCTAAATATAAGAAGTGCGGCAACACAAATCACAACATATTCCGTAATATGATGGCACACGGACCAAACAGCACAGGCAATAAGCACAGCATACACCACGGCCAATATTTTTGTGAGGTTGTTTTTCTTCATGGATATATCGACAAGCTCTTTATAAACATCCCTTGATAATATTCCGTGTGTAACAAACCTTAAATCATCTTTTTTTATGTTCTCTTGCATCTCAATTCATCTCCACCTATTTTCCATTCCTAATATAATATACCATAAACCACAAGGCAATGCCAATATTTTGGGATCATCACTCTGTAAATTTTTTATGAACAGGCGCAACTACCCAAGGAAAAATGCAAAGAGGGGGCAAGGATATTCTTTCAAATTTTCATACACGCCTCCATTCTTCTTTGGGTATGGCGGCGTTTTTTTGTGATGGATGGCGGCTTCCTCTTGTATTTTCCGGGGAAAAATGGTAGAATGAAAATGAGAGAACATCGGAAAGAGGGGATCGCTGTGCTGAGCGTAGGGGCCGTCTACGAGGCGGACATCGCAGACTATACCGCCGAGGGCCTGGGCGTGGCCCGGATCGAGGGCTGTGCCGTGTTCGTGCCCAATGCCATCGCCGGGGAGCGCTGCCGCATCCGCATTGAAAAAGCGGGCAAAACCTGGGCTTCCGGCAAGATTTCGGAGCTGCTGGAGCGGTCGCCCCACCGGGTGAACCGGGAATGCCCCGTGGCGAAGCTCTGCGGCGGCTGTGATTTTTGGCATATGGACTATGACGAGGAGTGCCGCATGAAGGCCCAGCGGGTGCGCCAGGCCCTGAACCGCATCGGCGGCGAGGATTTGGAGACCGTTCCCATCCTGGCCGCCCCGGACTGCCGCGCCTACCGGAACAAGGCCCAGTACCCCGTGGCGGCGAAAAACGGCCGGGTCTGCGCCGGATTTTTCCGGGCGGGCACCCATCAGGTGGTGGAGCAGCCCCGCTGTCTGATTTTGCCGGAGGAAATGGATGCCGTCAAGGCGGCGGTGATCCAATATGCAAACAAATTTCATGTGTCCGCTTATGACGAACAGACCCGCCAGGGCCTTTTGCGGCATATTTATGTCCGCCGGGGGGCAGTGAGCGGCCAAATTCTGGTATGCCTGGCGGTGAACGGCAGGGAATTGCCTCGCATTCCGGCCCTGGTTACAGCGCTGAAACGGATCCCGGGCTTTACAACGCTGGTGCTGTCTGTCAACGAAAAGCCGGGAAACACCGTGCTGGGGGCAGAATTTATCACCCTCTATGGCCCCGGATATATCGAGGATACCCTCTGCGGTCTGAGCTTCCGCCTGTCCCCCCGATCGTTCTACCAGGTGAACCACGCCCAGGCCCAGCGGCTGTATGAGGCTGCCATCGCCCAGGCGGGCATTGGGAAGAATGACACGGTGCTGGATCTGTACTGCGGCGTGGGCACCATTACCCTGATCATGGCCAAGGCAGCGGGCCGGGCCATCGGGGTGGAGGTGGTGCCACAGGCGGTGGAGGATGCCCGGGAAAACGCCCGGCGCAACGGCATTGAGAACGCCGAATTTTTCTGCGGCGATGCCGGGCAGGCGGCTCTGGAGTTGGGGAAGCAGGGTCTGCGCCCGGATGTGGTGGTGGTGGATCCGCCCAGGAAGGGCCTGAATGCCGATGCGATCCGGGCCATTGGGGACATGGCCCCACGGCGGCTGGTGTATATCTCCTGCGACCCGGCCACCCTGGCACGGGACATCGCCCTGCTGAAGCAGCATGGCTACCGGCTCCAAACCGCCCAAGCCGCCGACCTTTTCCCCAGATGTGCCCATGTGGA
>CAYLHM010000202.1:0-2117 GCA_964383485.1 uncultured Oscillospiraceae bacterium | reverse complement strand
GGAGGGTGAGCTGTTCATAATATTTCACAGACACCCAAGCCATAGGGCACAGGGCGAAGCCCGTATCGGTTGGCAAGACTGCCGGTGACGGTCAGCCGCAGATGGTTTTCACCGGCGTGTACCAATCCGGCCAGTTCGAACGAGCAAGGAGACCAGAAGGCCGCTCCCGCATACGCCCCGTTGACCGTCAGCTCAGCCATCTCCTCGGCCTGAACCGGCAGGCGAAGACTGACAGCTCCGACTTGTTCCCCCGTGAGGACGAGGTCAGCTTCATAGATTTTCTGGATCTGTGTTGGCCGTTCTTCCGCCAGACGGAAATCTGCGGGCGGCAGAGTGGAAACGCAGGCCGGAGCCGGCAGGGCGGCCCAATCCGCTGCGCCGCATTCAAATACCAGCAGACTGGCCCGGCGCGGCAGGCAGAGAGAGCAGATGTCCCCTTCGGCGAGTTTGAAAGCACGGCCTTCCCAGAGATCGTAGCCTCCCAGTTGCGCAGCACCGGGAAATGTGACCGTTGCCCGCAGCTCGGTTTCCCCTTCATTGACCAGGAGCCAGCAGATCCGGCCGGCACGGCGGAAGCGGCGCACCCGCAGTTCCTCCTGCGGGGGAACGCAAAGGCAATCTGGATGGACGGCAGCGTCACTTGCTTCGCCCAGATGTGGCAATGTAGGAAAGAAACACTCATCTCCTGCCACTGCCTGAAAGCGCAAGCTGTGGCATACAAGTTCGCCGTCCTCAACCCGGCAGTCGGGCCAGACGCTCTCGGGCAGATAGCAGTAGCCGATCTGCTTTTTTTGGAGCCGGGCGGCGAGGCTGGGCTTCAAATCCCGGTTGCGGCAGGGCAAGGCCACAGGCAATAGCGGTTCGGCATCGGTCAAGAGAGCCGACAGCCGCCGCATATAGACCGACCAGCGCTCGTAATGACCCCACCAGATGCTGTGAGGGCCAACATCAGGGGGACGATCCTCCCTGCGCTTGCCCGATATGCTGTAGTAAAAGGCGTGGGGGATAAAGAGGTTTACCCCACGCACCGCCAGCCAATCGAGATACCACTTGATGTCCCCGCCGGAAAGCTGCCAGGGGTTGCCATCTCGGTTGCAGGCCCCAAAGCATTCGTTGGCGTTACGGCGGCGGCCCATCAGCAAGGCGGCATCGGCACTGCAATGACCCATGGTTGAGTCGATCCCTTCGGTGGCGTGGTGCTGCGGCCCCACCCGGCGCAGCGCCAGATCCTGCCCCGGGATTTGGAACCATCGCTCGACCTCGATATCATCGCTTTGGTGGGGATGGCCGACCAGAGCGATGCCATGGGTGTAGCACCATTCGGACAAGCGCCGGTAATAGACGCTGCCCTCCAGATCCAGGATCATTTGGCGGTACAGGCGGGTCGATGCGTTTTCCTCCCCGCAGAAAAGGGCAGTCAGCGCAGCCAGAGTTCCTCCTGCTGCGGTAAAGGCGGAGGCAAATCCCTTCGTCCAAGCAAAAGGGGTGTGCGGATTGCGGCCCAGTATGCTGGGTTCATCCGTGAAAAAGGCAATGATGGTGCTGCCAAACCAGGGCTTCAGTCTTTGGTAGTAGGCATCGTGGGTCAGATGGATGAAGAGGTCAACTGCATCGGGGTTGAGCAGGTCTGCGCTGGGCGGTGCAAAAGGTTCTCCGTCGTCCTCACCAAAGTGGATGCCACGAATGGTCCCGCCTGAAAGGCGGGCCACAAGAACGCCCTCCGCCGTTTCGGCCAGGATCTCATCCCCCGGCTGAGGAAGATTCACAAGGTCGATTCCCCAAGAAGCAAAAGCGGGGTTGGCCGCCACCACCTGGCCGTTGGCCGAGCCGGAGGGGTACATTCCCTCATCGTAGAGGATGACCCGCATCCCCAGGCGGCTGGCCTCCTGCACCGCCGTCTTGATGGCGTGGAAAAATTTGTCAGACAGATAGCCCATTTCCTGCGGCAGACCGATGCGCGGGTGCAGTACCACGCCGTAAATGCCATGGGCCGCAAAATCCCGCAGCTGGCGGCGGAGTTCCGCATCCGTCAGATCATCGTTCAAAAACCAGAAAGGGAAGGGTGTGTACTCTTTGCCGGGCCGGTCGATCAGGTTCAGCAGTTCCATGTGCATCTC
>CAYLHM010000201.1:0-2137 GCA_964383485.1 uncultured Oscillospiraceae bacterium | reverse complement strand
GGTCTCCGCCACCGCCTCGGAGCTGGCGCCCATGCAGTATATCGCCCCCTACACCGGCTGCACCATGGGCGAGCATTTCATGCACCAGGGAAAAGATGTGCTGATCATTTACGACGACCTGAGCAAGCACGCCGTGGCCTACCGGGCCATTTCCCTGCTGATCCGCCGTCCCCCCGGACGGGAGGCCTACCCCGGCGATGTGTTCTATCTCCACTCCCGCCTGCTGGAGCGGGCGGCACAGCTTTCCGACGAGCTGGGCGGCGGCAGCCTGACGGCCCTGCCCATTATCGAGACCCAGGCCGGCGATGTGTCCGCCTACATTCCCACCAATGTCATCTCCATTACCGACGGCCAGATCTTCCTGGAGTCTGAGCTGTTCAACGCCGGCATTATGCCCGCCGTGAACCCCGGCATTTCCGTGTCCCGTGTGGGCGGCGATGCCCAGATCAAGGCCATGAAGAAGGTCTCCGGCTCTCTGAAGCTGCTCTACTCCCAGTACCGGGAGCTGCAGAGCTTCGCCCAGTTCGGCTCCGACCTGGATGCCGACACCAAGGCCCGCCTGGCTCTGGGTCAGCGGATCGTGGCGGTGCTGAAGCAGAGCAACAGCGCCCCCGTGGAGGTGGCCCACCAGGTGTGTATCCTCTACGCCGTGACCCAGGGATACCTGAACGGCGTGGCCGTGGACCGCATCCCGGAATTTGAAAAGCGCCTGTATGAATATATGGACAATGTCCACGCCGATGTGCTCACCGCCATTCGCAGCACCGGCAGGCTGGAGCCGGACACCGAGGAGGCCCTAAAGGCCGCCCTGGACGAGCTTCTGAACGATTTCAGCTAAAGGGGGAATGAACCGTGGCTGGCGTTTCCGGCAAGGAGATCAAGACCCGCATTCGCAGCATGGAAAGCACCAAGCAGATCACCAAGGCGATGGAAATGGTGGCCGCTTCCAAGCTCCGCCATGCCCAGGCCCAGGTGCTGCACTCCCGGCCCTATTTTGAGATCATGTACAACACCATCGTGGACATCGTGAACTCCAATTCTGATTTTTCCTCCCCCTATCTGACCAAGCGGGCTGTGAGCAGCTCGCTCTATGTGGTCATTGCCGGCGACCGTGGCCTGGCCGGCGGCTATAACAGCAACATCATCAAATTGGCCGAAGCAGAGATGGCCGGCAAGAACGCCACCGTCCTGCCCATCGGCAAAAAAGCGGTGGACTATTTCAGGAGCCACGGCTATCCCCTGCTCACCGAGCAATATGCCGAGGCGGCGGATCTGTCCATCGGCGACTGCTTTTCCGTGTCCAAGCAGCTGGCCAAGTCCTATTTGGCCGGAGAATTTGATGAGATTTTCATCGGCTATACCAATTTTGTCTCCGTCCTCTCCCAAACCCCTGCGACCATGCAAATGCTGCCCCTGACCCAGACGGCCCAGACCAAGCACGCTTCCGATATGCTCTACGAGCCGGACAGCACGGAGGTCTTTCAGGCCATCGTGCCGGAATATCTGGGGGGCATTCTCTACGGCGCCCTGTGCGAAAGCCGGGCCGCCGAGCAGGCCGCAAGGCGCACCGCCATGGATTCGGCCACCCAAAACGCCGAGGACATGATCGCCGACCTGAGCCTGAAATACAACCAGGCCCGGCAGGCCGCCATCACCCAGGAGATCACGGAGATCGTTGCCGGCGCATAGCGCCGAAACACATTACAAGGAGTTGAAGCCTATGGCTAAAAATATCGGAACCGTCGTCCAGATCGTCGGCCCTGTTCTGGATATCCGCTTTGCAGACGGCTGCCTTCCTGCGCTGCTGTCCGCCATTGAGATCCCCCACGAGGGCGGCTGCATCGTTGCCGAGGTTGCCCAGCACATCGGCGATAATGTGGTGCGCTGCATCGCCATGAACTCCACCGACGGCCTGTGCCGTGGTGCGGAGGCCGTGGATACCGGCGCCCCCATCAGTGTCCCCGTGGGCGAGGAATGCCTGGGCCGGGTGTTCAATCTGCTGGGCCAGCCCATCGACGAGCAGCCCGCCCCCAAGGCTGCGGATCAGTGGCCCATCCACCGTCCCGCCCCCTCCTATGATGAGCAGGCCTCCACCACAGAGATTCTGGAGACCGGCATCAAGGTGGTGGACCTGATC
>CAYLHM010000200.1:0-2160 GCA_964383485.1 uncultured Oscillospiraceae bacterium | reverse complement strand
TTTATTTTTCCTCGTCCCGGAGGGTCACGGTGAAGCGGCAGCCTCCCTGGGAGCGGTTCTCGGCGCTGATTTCTCCGCCGGAGATGGACAGAATGCGCTTCACAAGGGCCAGCCCCAGGCCGTTGCCCTCCGCCTCATGGGAGCTGTCTGCCTGATAAAATTTGTCGAACAGATGCTTTTGGGCCTCCTCGCTCAGCCCGGGGCCGCTGTCCTCGCAGGTAAACACGATGCACCCGCCCATTCGGCACAGCCGCAGGCGAATGCCGCCGCCGTCCGGGCTGAATTTGACTGCGTTGCCGATGATGTTGTTCCATACATGGAGCATTAAATTTTCGCTGCCTACATAGAACACCGGCTCCAGATCCACATCAAATTCCAGCCCCTTTTTCTCCCATTGCGGCTCCAGGGCCAGAATGGACTGGCGGATCTGCTCGTCCACACTGAAGCGGGTGCGGTTGGTGTGGATGCTCTGGTTCTCGATTTTGGACAGCAGCAAAATATTGCTCACCAGGGAGGAAAGCCGCCGGGTGTTGAACAGGAGCTTTTCAATGTATGCCCGCTCGGTGTCACCGATATGCTCGGAGCTTTGCAGAAGCGTGGCATAGCCCTCGATGGCGTTGATGGGCGTTTTGAACTCGTGGGACACATTGGAAACAAAATCCGTCTGCAAAATTTCGGTGGCCCGGAGTTCTCTGGTCATCAGGTTGAAGGCGGCGAACATTTCTTTGACCTCCACAGAGTTGCTGCTGGTTTCAATGATCACATCAAAATCACCGCCGGCGACCTTGTGCATCCCCGCCTGCAGCTCCCGGATCGGCTCAAAAAAGATCTTGCCCAGCAAAATCGAGGCCACCAGGGCGATACACAGGCCAAACAGGCAGACCTGCACCGTTTCCGGCAGTGCGCTGGCGGCGGGCACGAATGCGGTGAGCAGTGCCGACAGGCCCCAGGCCGTCAGAATGCTGGTCAGCACCACCAGGCACATGGTGGCCGTCAGCCGCATACGCAGGGAGGAAAAGGCGAAGCTGCGCCGGTGCTTTTTGGGTGTGGCGGCGGGGGATATCGGCGTTTTTTCTTGGCTCATAGCTTTACCACCTTATAACCAACGCCCCGCATGGTTACAATCTTAAAGTCCCTGCAATCCCGGAACCGATCCCGGAGCCTGCCGATATGCACATCTACCGTGTGGGTGTCGCTCTCGCTGTCGTAGCCCCAGATATCGTCCATGAGCTGCTGCCGGGTGAAGATCCGCCCCGGGTACGAGGCCATTTTGTACAGCAGCAGAAACTCCTTTTGGGGCAGCACCAGGCTTTCGCCGCCCGTGGTCACGGTGAAGGTGTCGTATTCCAGCACGGTGCCGCCGATGGTTTGCTTCCGCTCGTGGATCATCTGGGCTCGGCGGAGCAGGGCCTGCACCCGCAGCACCATCTCGTTGACATTGATGGGCTTGACCATGTAATCATCGGTGCCGGACAGGAAGCCCAGGCGCATATCGTCAAAGGCATCCTTGGCGGTGATCATCATCACCGGAGTGGTGTTGCCTGCATCCCGCAGGAGCCGCACCAGCTCATAGCCGTCCATCACCGGCATCATAATGTCGGAGATGATCAGGTCAAAGTAATCCTCGTCCAAAGCATCCAGAGCCTCCCGGCCGTTGCTGACCTCCCGGACGGAGTAGCCGTTTTTGATCAGCACATGGGCAAACAGGCGGCGAAGCTCCCCGTCGT
The DNA here is from genome assembly GCA_964383485.1 of uncultured Oscillospiraceae bacterium. GTDB lineage: Bacteria > Bacillota > Clostridia > Oscillospirales > Oscillospiraceae > Faecousia. The sequence goes on along the minus strand of CAYLHM010000200.1, from coordinate 433 downwards.
CCTCTGCCATGAGAATTTTCAGCATCGGGCCGCCTCCTTATCCCGGGAAACGGAGCAGCAGGGAGACCAGGGTACACAGCACAATGCCCCCGAAGCCCATGGTCAGCCACAGGCTGCGGTTTTTCAGAAGCTCCCTGGAGCGGGCCAGCAGCCACAGGCATCCGCCGGGCAGGGCAAAGCACAGCAGGGCGCATAGAATTTTGAGCCAGGCGATCCCCCGGCCTGCGGCAACCAGGTACACTACAAAAAGAGCCAGGGCCGCCAAAAGGCAGGTCGTGAGCAGCCGCTCCAGCTGCCGGTAACGGTTGTTTTTCATAGCCAATTCCCCCTTTTTCGTCAATTATAGCATGATCCTGTTGAAAAAGCAATGAATTTCTTATTTTTCCATAAAATACTTGCACTGCGTGAAAAAAACTGGTATAATAGCCTAAAG
>CAYLHM010000199.1:0-2171 GCA_964383485.1 uncultured Oscillospiraceae bacterium | reverse complement strand
GGGTCACCAAAAATCGGCTTTCTTCGCCAGAAGAAAAGCCGATTTTTTCCATATGATTGTCCCGGCCCGGAAACGGCTGCATTTGGATGGGCTGTGAGGCGGCAAAGGGCTGCCCGCCCCCTATGGCGCAAAGCGGCGGTAGACGGTTCCCGGCTCCGGGGTGATGCCCCGAAGCTCCGCCATCCGGGAGGCCGTGACGAAGTGAAAGCCCCGCTCCAGCAGGGCATCCACAATGGCCAGAGCCGCATCCACGGAGCTGTCGCACAGATCATGGAGCAAAATCACATCGCCGTCACCCACATCCCCCAGCACCGCCTGCTCCACCGCCAGGGCATCGTGGGTCTTCCAATCCCGGGGATCCACGGACCAGTTCAAAATGCTCAGCCCCTGATCCCTCGCCGCCTGCTCCACCGCCTTGCCCGTCAGACCCCCCGGCGGCCGGAGAAAAACCGGGGTACAGCCCTGGGGCAGCAGCGCCAGAGTTTCGGTCAGCTCCCGGCTGACCTCTTTTTCTGTCATTTTGTTCATAAATTTGTGCGAGTATCCGTGAATGCCGATCTCGTGTCCCCCGTCAAAAATCGCCTGGGCCGTTTCCGGATAATCCCGCAGGCGATAGCCGCATAATAGGAATGTGGCCTGCACCTGCCGCTGGGCCAGGCCCTCCAGCAAGCGCCGGGTGTAGCGGCCGGAGGGGCCGTCGTCAAAGGTCAGCACCACATATTGCTCCGGCGCTGCGGCCCGCACCGGCAAAATCAGCAGGCTCAGACACAAAAAAATAGAAAACATACGGCGCATTTTCATTCTCTCCCCCTTTTTGACTTTACTTTTCCCGATTTTACTGATATAATTTCAGGTGAAATATGGAAAACGCCTGACGGAGGAAGCCATGCTGGACAAATTGCGCAGTGTTGCCAACCGATACGAGGAGCTTTGCGCCAAATCGGAGCAGCCGGATTTTTATAACGACCCCAAAAAGGCCGCCGCCCTGCTGAGGGAGCGGGGAGAACTGGAGCCCATCGTGGAGACCTACAACGCCTATCAGGCCGCCCTGCGGGACATGGACGAGGCCCAGGAGCTGATGGCCGACCCGGAAATGAAGGAGCTGTGCCAGGAAACCTTCCGCCACGCCAAGGCCCAAAGCGAGGAATTATACAAACATTTGCAAATTCTCCTGCTGCCCAAGGATCCCAACGACGAAAAAAATGTGATCGTGGAGATCCGCGGGGGCGTGGGCGGGGAGGAAAGCGCCCTGTTCGCCCACAGCCTGTTCCGTATGTACAGTATGTACGCCGCCGCCAAGGGCTGGCGCATCGAACTGATGAACTACAACGAAACCGAACTAGGGGGCGTAAAAGAGGCGGACTTCGTCATCAACGGCCGGGGCGCCTACTCCCGCATGAAGTACGAGTCCGGCGTCCACCGGGTCCAGCGGGTGCCGGAGACGGAATCCGGCGGCCGGGTCCACACCTCCACCGCCACGGTGGCGGTGCTGCCGGAGATGGAGGAGGTGGATGTGACCATCCGCCCGGAGGACATCGAAATGCAGGTGTTCCGTTCCTCCGGCGCCGGCGGCCAGCACATCAACAAAACCAGCTCCGCCGTGCGGCTGATCCACAGGCCCAGCGGCATTGTGGTGTCCTGCCAGGAGGAGCGGAGCCAGGTGCAGAACCGGGAAAAATGTATGCGGATGCTGGCCTCCAAGCTCTATGAGATCGAGCAGGAAAAGCTGGACAGCCAGGTCACGGGCCTGCGCCGCAGTCAGGTGGGCACGGGAATGCGCAACGAGCGGATCCGCACCTATAATTTCCCCCAGGGCCGGGTCACCGACCACCGGGTGGGCCTGACACTGTATAAAATCGATGCCATCATGGACGGCGATCTGGACGAGATCATCAACGCCCTGGCCACCGCCGACCAGGCCGAACGCCTGAAAAATGCGCAATAAAGGCGCTCCCTCTGGGAGAGCTGGCACGGCGAAGCCGTGACTGAGAGGGTACAGTGTGCATAATTTTGAGTGCGGTACCCTCTCCGACCTCGCTTCGCTCGGCCACCTCCCCCCAGAGGGGGAGGCAACGGGGAAAGGCTCTCCCTCCGGGAGAGCTGGCACGGCGAAGCCGTGACTGAGAGGGCCTACAATGAATATACCAAAAGACAATTCCAAGCTAGAAAAT
>CAYLHM010000198.1:0-2174 GCA_964383485.1 uncultured Oscillospiraceae bacterium | reverse complement strand
TTTTTTGAAAAAATTGCAAAAAGTACCCGCCGCTTTTGGCAGCAGGTACTTTTGCTTTTGCGATATAAAAGATCAAACCAGCTCGATGACTGCCATCTCGGCGGCATCGCCACGGCGGGGGCCGATACGGGTCACACGGGTATAGCCGCCGTTGCGGTCGGCGTACTTGGGAGCGGTTTCCTTAAACAGCTTGTGCGCCACATCTTCCTTGCTGATAAAAGCCAGGGCTCTGCGGTATGCGGCCAGGTCACCCTTCTTGCCAAGGGTGATCATCTTCTCAACCACGGGCTGAACTTCCTTTGCGCGGTAGAAAGTGGTTTCCAGCCTGCCTTTTTCCAGCAAGTCGGTCACCTGCTGACGCAGCATCGCTTTTCTCTGAGCGCTGGTCTTACCCAGCTTACGAGTTCCGAACATGAGCATTTCCTCCTTTTTGAAAGGTTGACTTATCAGGTATTGCTGCCAGATTCTTCGCTGGCCAGGGACAGGCCCATCATCTCCAGCTTCTTCTGAACCTCGTCCAGGGACTTTTTGCCCATGTTGCGCACCTTCATCATATCCTCGCCGGTCTTGTTGATCAGGTCGGCAACGGTGTTGATATTGGCGCGCTTCAGGCAGTTAAAGCTGCGGACAGAGAGATCCAGCTCGTCGATGGTCATGGCGAGCTTGGCATCCGGGCGGTCGGATGTCTTTTCCACCACAGTAGAGCCGGTGATGGAAGCATCGGACAGGCCGGTGAACACGGTCAGATGATCCGACAAGATCTTGGCACCCAGGGACACGGCGTCCTTGGCGGAGATCGTGGAATCTGTCCAGACCTCAAGGGTCAGTTTGTCGTAGTCGGTACGATCACCGACACGGGTAGGCTCCACCGTATAATTCACCTTTTTGGCGGGGGAATAGATGGAGTCGATGGGGATCACGCCGATCACCGTATTGGCAGTCTTGTTCCGGTCGGCGGACACATAGCCCCGGCCAGCGGACAAGGTGATCTCCATATTCAGTGTGGCATCCGGCCCAAGCGTACACAGGTGCAGCTCCGGGTTCAGGATCTCCACCTCGCCATCTGCCTTGATATCGCCGGCAGTGACCTCGCAGGGGCCGACCGCATCAATATACACGGTCTTGACACCCTGGCAGTGGAGCTTGACGATCATTCTCTTCACATTCAGGACGATCTCCGTCACATCCTCGGTAATGCCGGGAATGGTGGAAAATTCGTGCTGAACGCCGGCAATCTTAATGGAAGTTGCCGCATAGCCCGGTAGGCTGCTCAGCAAGATCCGACGCAGAGAGTTGCCCAGAGTCATGCCGTAGCCACGCTCCAGGGGTTCGACCACATACTTGCCATAGGAAATATCCTCGGGGGAATCCAGGCAAGTGATGCGGGGCTTTTCAATTTCAACCATGAATCAATAACCCTCCTTCTCAAGTATGGGGCAGGGGCTGCCCCATTTCCAAACAATCCAACAAACAGGGGGTCTATTACTTCGAGTACAACTCAACGATCAGGTGGACAGCGATCTCGAAGTCGATGTCTTCCTGGGTCGGCAAAGCAATGACCTTGCCCTGGAGGGTATTCTTGTCACGATCCAGCCACTTGGGAGCGGCGACAAAAGCATCGTCCTCCTTCAGCTTCTTGAAGAAAGCATTGGAGCTGCTCTTCTCGCACACGGCAACCACATCGCCGGTCTTGGTCAGGAAGCTGGGGATGTTGACCCGCTTGCCGTTGACGGTGAAGTGGCCATGGTTCACCAGCTGCCGGGCCTGGCGGCGGGAGTTGGCAAAGCCCAGGCGGTACACTACATTGTCCAGGCGGCGCTCCACCATGCTCAGCAGGACCTCGCCGGTATTGCCCTCGGCACGGGCTGCCTTGTCATAGTAGTTCCGGAACTGCTTTTCCTGGATACCGTAGACAAACTTGACCTTCTGCTTCTCGGTCAGCTGAGTGGCATACTCAGACTTTTTTGCTCTTCTCTGTCCGCCGGGGTTTTTGTTGGAAGACTTGGAATAGCCCATAGCGGCAGGAGAAACGCCCAGCGTTCTGCAACGCTTCAGAACGGGCTGCATATTTTTAGCCATAACGCAAAATTCCTCCTATTGCTTTATCAGACACGGCGTCTCTTGGGGGGACGGCAGCCATTGTGGGGGATGGGAGTGACATCCTTGATCATGAC
>CAYLHM010000197.1:0-2189 GCA_964383485.1 uncultured Oscillospiraceae bacterium | reverse complement strand
AAGTCCTCCTTAAAAGACGGTTGTATTCGGTTCTTATGAACCGTCTTTATCATAATGTCAACCACCGCTTGGAGCAAGCCGAAAATTCGCTTTTTTCACAATTTTTTTGTTGAGCTTACACAAGAAAGCAAAAAAATGATAAAGAGAGCAGATTTTTTGCTGGTCAAAAGAGGAAAACAGGAATATGATAGAGGTAATTACACAAGAGGAGGAAGCATGATGAAAAACCAGGCATGGAACCCGTTCCTGCCCCTGTGGGAGTATGTTCCCGACGGGGAACCCCATGTGTTTGGGGATCGGATCTATCTCTTTGGCTCCCACGATACGGAGGGCGGCGACCGATACTGCGCCGAGGGAAACTATGTGGGCTGGAGCGCACCGCTGGACGATTTGGGCGCATGGCGCTATGAGGGTGTAATTTACGAAGCCGGGCAGGATCCCAGAGTAAGCGGTGATTTCGCCGATCTGTATGCCCCCGATGTGGTGCAGGGCAATGACGGCCGCTTCTATCTGTACTATGGCATCAGCGGCGGTGTGGGTGCGGCCGGAGACGACCACAACACCCCTTTGGGCGTTGCCGTCTGCGATACCCCCTGCGGAAAATATGAATATCTTGGCTTTGTCCGCAATCCCGACGGTTCTCCCTTCCTCAAATACCTCCCCGCTGACCCGGCGGTGATCAATGACAATGGAACCATTCGGATGTACTACGGCTGGGCGCTGTCCCTGGTTGCCGGTGCTGCCCACGCCGGAGGTGAAGGGCAGGGAGAAGCCGGTGCGGCCCACGCCCAAGGACAGGCCCAAATGCCGGACCTGGGGACCATGCGTAAGGAAACCATTAGGAAATTCCTTTTGCCGGTGGAGCAAATGCTGTTCCATCGCACCCCGGAGCAGCTCAGCGCAGAGCCGGAGGATGTGATGGGAGCCAACCATGTGGTGCTGGCGGATGATATGCTGACAGTCATTTCGGAACCCACCCGGATCGTCCCCAGCCAGTTCCTTGCTTTCGGCACATCCTTCCAGGGTCACGGATTTTATGAGGCCGCAAGCTGCCGGAAGATTGGGGATACCTATTATTTCATCTACTCCGATGAAAACAGCAATATGCTCTCCTATGCCACCAGCCAGTACCCGGATCGGGATTTTGTGTACCGGGGCATTCTGAACTCCAACGGCGATATGGGCTTCAATGGGCGAAAGCCGGAGGACCGGCTGAATATGACCGCCAACAACCACGGCAGTCTGGAATGCGTGAACGGACAATGGTACATCTTCTACCATCGCCATACCCACAATTCCACCTACTCCCGTCAGGCCTGCGCCGAGAAAGTGACCATCCAGCCCGACGGTTCCATCGCCCAGGCAGAGTGCACAAGCTGCGGACTGAATGACGGCGCTCTGGCAGCACAGGGAACCTATCCCGCCGTGATTGCCTGCAACCTGACCAACGGCCGGATGCCCCACGCCACAAACCGTATTGTAAACGCCGACATTCCTTTCATTACCCATCAGGGCCAGGGAAAAGATGCCCTGCGGTTTATCACCAACATCATGGACGGCACCACCATCGGCTTTAAGTATTTCGCTTTCACCGGGGAAACTCATCTGACCGTCACCGTCCGAGGCGGTGAGGGCTGCCTTGAGGTGTACACCGATGACGAAAAGCAGGGGGAAATTTTCTTCTGTGCCGGGGATACCTGGCATCCGGCCAGTCTGCGCTTCACAGCGGAAGGGAACCTGCGGCCTCTATCTGCGCTTTCGGGGCAACGAGCGCTGCAAGCTGTTAGATATTCGGTTTGATTAAGGAAGCTCTGAATAATCCCGCCTGCTACATACAGGCGGGATATTTTTACCCTTTTTTATAATTCTGCCGGTATTCCACCGGGGAGCAGCCGACAATGCTGCGGAAAGCCTCGCCAAAATAGCTTCGGGAGCAGAAGTGCAGCCGCTCCGCTATGTCCTGAATGCTCAGGCTTGTACATCCCAGCAGGAACTTGGCACGCTCCACACGGGCGATTTTTATATAATTGTTTATGGAAACATGAACCTCTTCCTTGAATTTGCGGGACAGGTAGTATTCCGTATAGCCCACCCGCTTCGCTATAGACTCAATACTCAGATCCCCCTCGGCATTCTGCTCGATGTAGTCACAGCAGATCTGGATGGCTTTGGAAAGATTGGGGTTGACC
>CAYLHM010000196.1:0-2192 GCA_964383485.1 uncultured Oscillospiraceae bacterium | reverse complement strand
TGGCGAAACACCTCTTGTAAAATATTGCCCTTATTATACGCCTCGGCGGGCAAAATAGCAACCTTTTTCTGCAAAAAATGCAGATAAAAGCCTCCTCCTTTGGGGGGATTTCCTCAGTCACCTGCTTCGCCGGTGCCGCCGTGGGGAGCATTTTTCTTCTTTCCCAGACTGGTTTTGGTTTCCGTGCCTTTTATCAGCCGCCGGATATTGGCCCGGTGCATGAAAATCACCATCAGGCACAGCAGCACACCGCCCCAGAGCTGGAGCGGCTGCGCCCGGTGAAAAATCACAAACCCCGCCAGGCAGCCCAGCGCCGCTCCAATGGAGCCCAGGGACACATACTGGGTGGGCAGGTACAGCAGCACAAAGGCCGCCAGGCCCATCAGCCCCACACGCCAGTCCAGCACCATGGCTACGGTGAAGCCGCAAAGCACGCCCTTGCCGCCCTTCATGCGCAGAAGCGCCGGAAAATCATGCCCAAAGGATACGCCGATGGCACCCAGCATCATGCCGTCCTGCCACAGGCCGTACCGCTTCATGAGGAAGCCGCCCAGCAGGCAGGCCAGCACCGCCTTGCCCATGTCGATGAGGGTCACCAGCAGGGATGCCACGCCGCCGTAGTTGCGCACGAAATTGGTCAGCCCGGCGTTGCCGCTGCCATGCCTGCGCACATCATCATGGGCCACCAGGGCGGAAACGATCACCGCTCCGTTGCAATTTCCGAGCAGATAAGCCAATACTACAGCCAGAATGCCGGTGAAAATCAAGTTTATTCCTCCTTGTCGCCCTTTTGGCGAATGGTAATGCGCACCGGGGTGCCCTTCAAGCCGAAAACCTCCCGGATCTGGTTTTCCAGGTACCGCTGGTAGGAGAAATGGAACAGCCGTGCATCGTTGCAGAAAATGACGAAATGCGGGGGCTTGGTGCCGGTCTGGGTCATATAGTAGATCTTCAGTCGGCGGCCCTTGTCCGACGGCGGCTGCACCCGTGCTGTGGCATCCGCCAGGACACTGTTCAGTGCGCCGGTGGTGATGCGCATGGCATTTTGGCTGTGTACCTGCCGGATCAGCTCAAAAAGCCGATCCACCCGTGCGCCGGTGAGGGCGGAGATGAAGTGGATGGGCGCATAGCTCATATAGCTGAGGTCCCGGCGGATATCGCTTTCCTTGTCCCGCATGGTGTTGGTTTCCTTGTCCGCCACGGCATCCCATTTGTTCACCACGATCACGGCAGCCTTGCCCGCCTCATGCACCAGCCCGGCGATTTTGGTATCCTGCTCCGTGACACCGTCGTTGGCATCCACCAGGATCAGGCACACATCTGAGCGTTCAATGGCGCTGACGGTGCGCATATTGGAATATTTTTCAATAGCCTCGTCCACCTTGCTCCTGCGGCGCAGGCCGGCGGTGTCGATGAACCAGTATTTCCCGGTTTCGTTCTCGAAATAGGAGTCGATGGCATCTCTGGTGGTGCCGGCAATGTCGGACACAATGGCCCGCTCCTCCCCCAGAATGCAGTTGAGCAGACTGGATTTGCCCACATTGGGCTTGCCCACAATGGCCACCCGAATGGCACCGTCCTCGCTGTCCTCCTCCTGCTCCTCCGGGATATGCTCCAGCACCCAGTCCAGCAGGTCGCCGGTGCCGTGTCCGTGAATAGCGGACACCTCGAACAAGTCGCCAATGCCCAGGCCGTAAAATTCAAACACCGCCGGGTCGGTATCGCCGATGGAGTCGCACTTGTTCACCGCCAGCGCCACCGGCTTTCCGGCCTTGCGCAGAATGGTGGCCACCTCCTGGTCCGCCGCCGTCACGCCGGTGCGCACATCGGTCACCAAAATCACCGCATCCGCCAGGGAAATGCCGATTTCCGCCTGGCGGCGCATGAATTTCAGCATCTCGCTGTCGGTTCCCGGCTCGATGCCCCCGGTGTCCACCAGGGAAAAATGGCGGCCGCACCACTCGCACTGCCCGTAAATTCGGTCACGGGTCACGCCGGGGGTATCCTCCACGATGGAGGTACGCTGGCCGGTGAGTTTATTAAAAAGCATGGATTTGCCCACATTGGGTCGGCCCACAATGGCCACCAAAGGCTTTGCCATGACTGCACTTCCTTTCTGGGCGGGAATGCCGCCGATGGTTCACAGCTTTCCCGATTGTCTATAAGTTTTATACAGTATAACACAAAATCAT
>CAYLHM010000195.1:0-2207 GCA_964383485.1 uncultured Oscillospiraceae bacterium | reverse complement strand
TAATGGCAAAGCTGTCCGATCCGGTGACCCTGCTGAAAGGGGTCGGCCCTGCCAGGGCCAAGCAATTTGCCCAACTGAATATCTTCACCCTTCAGGACCTCATCTGCCACTTCCCCAGGGGCTACGACGACCGCACCCGGCTGACGACCATCGACCAGCTCCAGGCCGATGTGCCCGCCTGCTTCCAGGCCATGGTGATGAACACCCCCCGCACCAGCCACATCCGCAAGGGCCTGGACATCACCAAGGTGCAGGTGGCGGACAGCACCGGGCGGCTGAACCTCACCTTTTTCAACAGCCCCTACGCCACCCAGCAGCTGGTCTATGGCCACAGCTTCGTGTTCTACGGCACCCTTTCCGGGGATTTTACCGGCTACGGCATGACGAACCCGGTTTTCGAGGATCCCAATGCCCCGCCCCTCACCACCCGGCGCATTTTGCCTATCTACCCTCTCACGGCGGGCTTGAGCAACACCGCCGTCCTGCGCTCCGTGCAGCAGGCTTTGGCCCTGTGCGAGCCGCCGGCGGAGATTTTGCCCGAGGCGGTGCGCCGGAAATACGGCATTCTCCCCGCCCGGCAGGCATACAGCGCCATTCATGCCCCGGCCAGTATGGACGAGGCGGAAATGGCCAAAAAACGCATGGTTTTTGAGGAATTTTTCGTATTTTCGGCGGGCCTGTCCCTGATGCGGGCGGCAAGAGCCGGGGAGAAAACGGAAAAATATGCCGATCTGGACCTGTCCGGCTTTGAAAAGGCTTTGCCCTTTGCCCTCACCGGGGCCCAGAAGCGGGCGATCAACGAAATTTTGCACGATTTTGCCAGCGGCAGGCCCATGAACCGGCTGGTGCAGGGAGATGTGGGCAGCGGCAAGACCATGGTGGCGGCGGCAGCGGCCTACTGCGCCGTGAGAAACGGCCGCCAGGCGGCCATGATGGCCCCCACGGAAATTTTGGCGGAGCAGCACGCCCAGTCCTTAAGCCGTCTGTTTGCCCCCATGGGCATCCGGGTGGGCCTGCTCACCGGCTCCATGGGCGCCAAGGAGAAAAACGCCCGCCGGGCCGAGCTGGAAGCCGGCGAGATCGACCTGGTGATCGGCACCCACGCCCTGCTCACCGAATCCACCCGTTTTGCGAATCTGGGCCTGGTGATCACCGACGAGCAGCACCGCTTCGGCGTGGCCCAGCGGGCGGCCCTGTCCGCCAAGGGGCAGGCGGCCCATCTGCTGGTCATGTCCGCCACCCCCATTCCCCGTACCCTGGCCCTGCTGATGTACGGCGACCTGGAGGTGTCGGTGGTGGACGAGCTGCCCCCCGGCCGGGAAAAGGTGGATACCTTCCTGGTGGGCGAGTCCTATCGGGCAAGGATCAACGCCTTTATTCGCAGGCAGGTTCAGGAGGGGCACCAGTGCTTCGTGGTCTGCCCGGCGGTGGAGGACAGCGAGGCGCTGGGGGTGAAATCCGCCATGACCTGGGCGGAGACCCTGGGGCAGACGGTGTTCCCCGACCTGCGCATTGCGCTGCTCCACGGGCAGATGAAAGGGGCGGAAAAGGAGCGGATCATGGCGGATTTCGCCGCAGGCCGGGCCGATGTGCTGGTGGCCACCACGGTGATCGAGGTGGGCGTGGATGTGCCCAACGCCACCTTGATGGTCATTGAGGACGCCGACCGCTTCGGCCTGAGCCAGCTCCACCAGCTCCGTGGCCGGGTGGGCCGGGGCGGAGCCAAGAGCTATTGCATCCTCACCACCCACAACCGCAATCCCCAGACCCTCCAGCGCCTGAAAGCCCTGTGCAAGACCAATGACGGCTTCCGGATCGCCCAGGAGGATCTGCAGCTGCGTGGCCCGGGGGACTTTTTCGGCTCCCGGCAGTCGGGCCTGCCGGCCTTCCGGGTGGCGGATCTGAGCATGGATCTGCAAACCCTCAAGGATGCCCAGCAGGCCTCGGCGGACTGGATCGACAGCGAGGGCAGCGCACAGACCCCGGAGGGGGCGGCTCTGCGGCAAAGGATCGCACAGTTGTTCGACAGAGCAGAGGGAACGATGAACTGACAATGGACAATGGAACATTGACAATTAAGGCTGCACCAAAGGCTCCCCCTATGGGGGAGCTGGCACGGCGAAGCCGTGACTGAGAGGGTTCGGTGAATGGTAAAACGCCCGATGCCTTCGTAGGGGCGGCAACCTGCCGCCCGTCGCCGCAAGGCG
>CAYLHM010000194.1:0-2226 GCA_964383485.1 uncultured Oscillospiraceae bacterium | reverse complement strand
GGAAGCGGATATTGCCCCGGCGGGCCTGGTAATCCCGGGCGTTGGACACGGAGGAGACCTCCTTGTAGCCGTTCATGGAGGGAATTTGAATTTCTATGTCATAGGTGCGGGCCATGGAGGCAGAGCAGTCCCCGGCGGCCAGCTTCACCGTGCGGAAGTGGAAGCCCAGACCCTTTACCAAATCCTCGGCCTTGCGCACCAGCTCATCGAAAGCGGCATCGGAGTCCTCCGGCCGGGTGTACTGGAACATCTCTACCTTATTAAATTGGTGGCCCCGCACCATGCCCCGCTCGTCCGCCCGATGGGAACCGGCCTCCCGGCGGAAGCAGGGGGTGTAGGAGAAGAACTTTTTGGGCAGGTCGCCCTCCTTCAAGATCTCGTCCCGGTACACCGATGCCAGGGCGGCCTCGGCAGTGGGGAGCATATAGTGGATGCGGTCGTCCGTGGGGTTGGCGATCTTATACACCTCATCGGCAAACTTGGGGAACTGCCCGGCCGTCTCGCCGCACTGGTACTCCAGCATATGGGGCGGCAGGATAAATTCGTAGCCGTCGGCAATGTGGGTGTCGATGAAGTAGTTCAGCAGCGCCCACTCCAGCCGGGCGCCCAGGCCGGTGTACATCCAGAAGCCGGAACCGGCCAGCTTGGTGCCCCGGTCGTAGTCGATGAGGCCCAGGTCCAGGCACAGATCCACATGGTGCTTGGGGGTGAAGTCGAATTTGTGGGGCTCGCCAAAGTAGCGCAGGGGCTGGTTATGCTCCTTGCCACCGGGAACCAGGTCGGGGTCGGGCAGGTTGGGCAGGCTGAGCATGGCCGTTTTGTACTCGGCCAGCACGGCATCCAGCTTGGCGGCATCCTCAGCCAGACCGGCCTTCAGCTCCGCCATTTCCTTGAAAATGGGGGTCACATCCTTGCCCTGCTTCTTTAGCTGCGGAATTTCCTTGCTCACCTTGTTCTGCCGGGCTTTCCGGGCCTCGGTGTCGGCAATCAGGCTGCGGCGCTGCTCATCCAGCTCCAAAATGCGGTCCACAATGGCATCGCAGTCCACTTCCTTGGCCCGCAGGCCGGCCTTGACACCCTCTGGATCTTCCTTAATTCGTTTGATATCCAGCATTGCTGATACTCCTTTGTTCAGTTGATATATCCGTCGGGCTTCCGGGGAATGACGATGGCACAGATGATATAGGCCAGAACGCCGGAGCCGCCGAGGCAGGAGAAAATCACCCAGGCCAGGCGGATCAGTGTGGGGTCTACATGAAAGTATTCCGCAATACCGCCGCATACGCCGTCGAGCATTTTGCCCTCGTTGGTTTTATACAGTTTCTTTTCCATAGTTTCTACCTATCCTTTCTTTTGCGGGAGCGCCATCAGCGCATCCAGCAGAATTTGCAGGTCCTCCTGGCCGTAATACTCCAGCTCAAAGCGGCCTTTCCGCTTGCCGCTGACGATTTTTACGCCCCGGCCCAGGCGCTTGCTCAGGTTTTTTTCGCATTCGGCCAGATAGTCCACATGCAGGGGCTGCTCCACGGCCGGCGCAGGCTCCTTGGACATATTCCGGCACAGCAGCTCCGCCTGACGGACGGACAGTCCCAGCGCCATGATTTTCTGGGCGGCCTGAAGCTGCTTTTTCTCGGATTTCAGGATGAGAACGGCCCGGGCGTGTCCGGCGGTCAGGGAACCGTCCCGCACCTTTTCCAGCACCTGCGGACACAGGCTGAGCAGCCGCAGGGCGTTGGCCACTGCCGGACGGGATTTTCCCACCCGCTGGGCGGCCTCGTCCTGGGTCAGACCGTAGTCATTCACCAGGCGCTGATAGCCCAGGGCCTCCTCCACGGGGTTTAAGTCCTGCCGCTGTAAATTCTCGATCAGGGCCAGCTCCATGGCTTTCCCATCATCGGCCTCCACGATCACGGCGGGAATTTCGCTCAGCCCTGCCAGACGGGCGGCCCGCCAGCGGCGCTCCCCGGCGATGATCTGATAGTAGCCGGTGTCCAGCTGCCGCACGGTCAAGGGCTGAATGACGCCGTGGGTTCGTATGGACTCCGCCAGCGCCGCCAGCTCTTCCTCGTCAAAATCCTGCCGGGGCTGGGAGCGGTTCGGCTCCACCTTGTGCAGGGGCAGGAGCTTATAGGGGGAATTTTCCGGGGGCTTCTCGTCAAAATCCCCCAGCAGAGCGCCCAGGCCCCTGCCCAGGCCCTTTTGTATTGCCATACGATCCTCTCCTTT
>CAYLHM010000193.1:0-2240 GCA_964383485.1 uncultured Oscillospiraceae bacterium | reverse complement strand
CCCCCATAGGGGGAGGCGTTGACGAAGCGCAGTTCTTGGCCCCGCACTTGTGAGGGGGCAAGGGGTTATACCACATTCATAGAAACCGAGGACATTTCTCATGGAACAATATTTACAGCCTTGTATGACAAAGGCCCAGGTGGACGCCATTTCCAACCTGGGCTTGGCCCATGTGGGCGACGGGGTGTATGAGCTGCTGTGCCGCAGCTATCTGTGCCTGCGGGGGGACCACACCGTAAGCAGCCTCCACCGCCACAGCGTGGAGCTGGTCAAGGCCACCACCCAGGCCCGGCTGGCGGACAGCCTCCTGCCCCTGCTCACCCAGGAGGAGCTGGCCTACTACCGCCGGGGGAAAAATGCCCATGTCCATGTGCCGCGGTCTGCCAGCCCCCAGGAGTACGCCAAGGCCACGGGACTGGAAACTTTGTTCGGGGCGCTGTACCTCATGGGAAATACGCAGCGGGTCAACGAGCTGTTTGAAAAGCTGATGGAGGTGGCCTATGGCATTTGATGCGTTTTTTATGTCCGCCGTGGTGGGGGAGCTGCGGGAGCTGGAGGATGTGCGGGTGGAGAAAATCTACCAGACCGCACGGGACACCCTGATCCTCCTGCTGAAGCACCGCCAGGGCCGCAGCCGCCTGCTGTTTGCCGCCAATCCGGCGGCCCCCCGGCTGCACCTGACCGATCTCCGGGCGGAAAATCCGGCGGAGCCGCCCATGTTCTGTATGCTCCTGCGCAAGCACCTCACCGGCGCACGGCTGGCAGAGCTGGAGCAGCCGCCTATGGAGCGCTGCCTGCTCCTGCACTTTGACTGCATAGACGAGCTGGGCGACCGGGTGCGCAAGACCCTGGTGGCGGAGCTGATGGGCCGCACCTGCAACCTGTACCTGCTCAGCCCGGAGGGGCGGATCATCGACTGCCTGCGCCGGGTGGGGCTGGACGAGAGCGCCAGGCGCCAGGCCCTGCCGGGGCTGTATTATCAGCCGCCGGAGCCGGTGGAGAAGAAAAATCCGGCGAAGCTGGAGCTGGAAGATTATGTAAACCTGCTGGAAGCCCCCGGCCCCGATTTGCTGGCCGACCGGCTGATGCAGGAGCTGGGCGGGCTGTCCCCTCTGGTGTGCCGGGAGGCGGCCCTGGCGGCGGCCGGAGATGTGGATGCCCGGCTGAGCGGGGCGGATATCCCCGGCGTGGCCCAGGGGCTTTTGGACTTTTTCCGGCGCTGGATCGGTCAGCCGGAGCCGTGGTATAGCGAACATAAGAACCAGTATGCCTTCTGCCCCATCCGTCAATATGGCGAAAGCCGCCGGGCGGAGAGCTTCAGCGCCCTCCTGGATCTGGTGTATGGCGACCGGGAGCGGCAGACGGCTCTGCGCCAGCGCAGTCAGGGTTTGCGGAAAACCGTGCAAAATCTCCAAAACCGGCTGGAGCGGAAGCTCAAGATCCAGGAGCAGGAGCTGGCCGCCACCTATGACCGGGAGCGCCTGCGGCAGCTGGGGGACATCGTCACCGCCAACCTGCATCGGATCCGCCGGGGGCAGACCATGCTCCGGGCTGAGGATTTTTATGATGAGGAAATGCCCGTCATTGAAATCCCCCTGTCCCCCAGCATCTCCCCCCAGGCCAATGCCGCCAAATTCTACAAGGACTACACCCGCATGAAAAACGCCGAGAAAGAGCTGAGCCGCCAGCTGGAGCTGGGACGGCGGGAGCGGGACTATCTGCAAAGTGTGCTGGAGGAGCTGAACCGGGCAGACAGCGACCAGATGATTGAGGAAATCCGCCAGGAATTGCAGGCCGGGGGATATATCCGCTCAGACAGCGGCAAAAAGCGCATGAAGCTGCCCCGTTCGGCGCCTATGCGTTTTGAATCCACCGACGGCACCCCCATTTTTGTGGGCCGGAACAACCGGCAGAACGAGGAATTGACTTTCCGGCAGGCCCGGAAGGACGATTTGTGGCTCCACGCCCAGAGGGTGCATGGCAGCCATGTGGTGATTGCCTGCGGCGGCGGGCCGGTGTCCGACGATACCGTGACCCAGGCGGCCCAGCTGGCGGCCTATTACGCCGAGACCTCCGGCGGGCAGAATATTCCCGTGGATGTGACCCCGGTGAAGCAGGTGAAGAAGCTCCCCGGCGGCAAGCTGGGCATGGTGATCTATCACAGCTACCGCACCGTGGTGGTCAATCCCTACCCGGATATCCGGGAGGATCCGCTGAACAGCCAAAAGCCGTAAACCCTG
>CAYLHM010000192.1:0-2249 GCA_964383485.1 uncultured Oscillospiraceae bacterium | reverse complement strand
CACCGAAGCGATCCCGCAGGGGGGCGGAAAGCTGGCCGGCCCGGGTGGTGG
This sequence comes from uncultured Oscillospiraceae bacterium, assembly GCA_964383485.1. GTDB lineage: Bacteria > Bacillota > Clostridia > Oscillospirales > Oscillospiraceae > Faecousia. Next base: position 2,198 of record CAYLHM010000192.1, on the reverse strand, counting down.
CGCCCACCAGGGTGAATTTGGGCAGGTCCAGGCGAATGGAGTTGGCGCTGGGGCCTTTGCCCACGATGATGTCAATGGCAAAATCCTCCATAGCCGGGTACAAAATCTCCTCCACCACCCGGTTCAGGCGGTGAATTTCGTCGATAAACAGGATATCCCCCGGATTGAGGTTGGTGAGCAGGGCCGCCAGGTCGCCGGGCTTTTCGATGGCCGGGCCGGAGGTGATGCGGATATTCACACCCATTTCGTTGGCAATGACCCCAGCCAGGGTGGTCTTGCCCAGGCCGGGCGGGCCGTAGAGCAGGGTGTGATCCAGAGGTTCCCCCCGCCGCCGGGCGGCTTCAATGTAAATGGACAGATTGCCCTTGGCCTTTTCCTGGCCGGTGTAGTCGCTGAGCAGCTTGGGCCGCAGGCCGATCTCCCCGGCATCCTGGGGGGCAAAGGTGGGGGAAATAATGGGGCTGTCCAGCTCCTGGGAAAATTCAATACTCATGGTTTATGCTCCTTTGTGTGGCTTGCCGGTCAGCGCTTCATCACCATGGCCCGCAGGGCATAGCGCACCATTTCCTCGGTGGAAGCGGCGGGATCCACGCCTTTCAGGGCGGCGGCGATCTCCGCCGGGGAATAGCCCAGCTCCTGCAAGGCGGCGTTCGCCAGCCCGGCGGCACTCCCGGAGCCGGGAACGGCCGAGGAGGCGGGGCCGGAGAAGTCCAGCTCCATATTGCTGCCGCCCAGCTTGTCCTTCAGCTCCAGAATGATCCGCTGGGCAATTTTTTTGCCGATGCCCTGGGCGGCGGTGAGCATTTTTTCATCGCCGGTCATCACGGCCAGAGTGAAATTCTGCGGCCCGCCTGCGGAAAGAATGGACATGGCAGCCTTTGGCCCTACGCCGTTGACGGAGGTGAGCAGCTCATAGCAGCGCTGCTCCTCCCGGCTGATGAAGCCGTACAGGTCGAAAGCGTCCTCCCGGATGCTCTCGGTGATATACAGCCGGGCGCTCTGGTTCAGCTTGAGCTGGCCGGCGGTGTAGGCCGTGATCCGGCAGCCGTAGCCCACGCCGCCGCAGTCGATCACGGCCAGCCCCGGCTCCAGCACCGTCACCGGCCCGGAAACATAGTAAAGCATGGTAGTTCCTCCTATTTCATTCCTGCCTTGGCCAGCAACGAGGTGCTGGAACGGGCGTGGCACAGGGCGATGGCGATGGCATCGGCGGCATCGTCGGGCTTGGTCAGCTTTTCCAGATGCAGGAGCCTGCGGGTCATGTCCATGACCTGGTGCTTGCTGGCGTTGCCGTAGCCCACCACCGCCTGCTTGACCTGGGAGGGCTTGTAGGAAAACACCTCCAGCCCCGCCTGGCGAATGGACAGCAGAATGACCCCCCGGCTCTGGGCCACGCCAATGCCGGTGGTCACATTCTGACCGAAAAACAGCTCCTCGATGGCCACCGAATCGGGCTTGGTCTGCTCCAGAAGCCGGCGCATATCCTCGTAGATCATCTCCAGCCGGGCGGAAAAATCCGCTCCCGGCGGGGTGGTGATGGCGCCGCAGTTCAAAAGGGTGCAGGCGCTGCGCTGGGCCTCCACCACGGCGAAGCCGGTGATCCCGTAGCCGGGATCGATCCCCAAAATCCGCATTACAGTCCGCCCTTGGCGATGGTGAGATAGTAGGCGATCACGCCCAGCACCATCAGCGCCACACCCAGCCAGGCCGCAGCAAGCTGCCACCTGGGCCGAGGCTTGTAATGCTCCTGTTCCTTCTCCTGGGGGATTTGTTCCTGTTCTTCCATGGCTGTTCACCTCTTACTCATTATCATACCATATTTTTGCCCGTATTCCTAGTGGAATTTTGAAAATTTTTTACGGGCATATTTCTCCATGACCGGGGCATACTTCCGGCAGGAGGGATTTTTGTATGATGATTGGAACCGTTTCAGCCGCCCTGCCGGTGGAAAAGGCGACGGAATTTTTGCTCGGGCGGCGGTTGGTGCAGGTGGATGCGGAGGGCCGAACCCTGGCCGCTGTGGATTTTGTGGGCGCTCAGCCGGGGCAGCGGGTGCTGCTGGCCGCAGGTGATGCCGCCGCCCGGCTGGATATGGCCTGCCCCACCGATGCCGCCGTGGTGGCGGTGGTGGTGGAATGAGCGCAAGAACTTCCCACACGGGGAAGCAGAGGAGCGGCAGAAAGCCCTCCATATGAAAA
>CAYLHM010000191.1:0-2250 GCA_964383485.1 uncultured Oscillospiraceae bacterium | reverse complement strand
TTCCATGGAAACAGGACTCCTTTGAAGAAAAAAGATACATCTATTATACTCCAACCGGCGAAAAATGTCAATGTTTTTACCGCTTTTTTCAGGAAATTTCCCCGCTAAAAGCGCAGGCGCAGCCAGACCCTGAAGCCGGGCAGCTATTGCTTCTGCGCCAAGGAAAAAGGCGCCTGGGAGAAGCAATGATCCCATCAAAAACCAGCGCCGGAGCGGAAGCTCCGGCGCTGATATTTTCGGAAAATCCAAATTCCGTGGGGGCGAACTTACCCGCTCAGCCCCGGGAACTGTGCCAAGGCGTCGTCCAGATTGGACACGATCTGCTTCAGGTCGGCGGGTATTTGCTCTGGGGCGGTGCCCACATGGGCAAACAGGGCTTGAAGCTGATCGGCAAAATCGTTTGGCAGCAGCCGGGCGTTTTTCTCCGCCAGCTCCACCATACGCTTTTCGCCGGGATGGGTCAGGCCGTTCATGGCAAAAATGATATCAAAATACGATTCCATGAAGGCGGCGATCCGGTGATTGATGGCCACCTGATCCCGGCGCAGGACGGCCTTTTGCACCTGGCCGTCGTAGCTGGGCAAAAATCCGCTGAGCAGCTTGCGGTTGCGCAAAATGATATTTTTCTGCAAATTCTCGGGATATGGCACGGAAAAACGGGCTTTTAGCGCTGCAAGCTGGCCGTTTTCATCGTACAAAATGCGGCTGTTCAGCAGATTGTGCCACATGCAGGTGGTGTAGCCGTTGTGCGCCTCGCCTTGCTCCACCACGGCAGCCAGCCCGGCCTGAAAATCATCCAGACTGCGGTAGAGAATGTCAATGTCGATGCCGTTTTTCAGGCGGCAGTCGTCCTCCAGCTCCCAAAAGTTGTTCCCAAGCTCTATATAGCTGCAATATTGCTCCAAAATTTCTTGCCTGAGAGCCGGATCGGGAACCTGGCTGCAATATAGATAGAGGTCATAGTCGGATTTTTCATCAAAATTCGACCCGGCCCGGGAGCCGCCCAGGGCGATGGCCTGGATCTGGGGGAGGCGGGAAAAAGCATGCCAAAGCTCTTCAAAATACATCTTTTTACCTTGCTTTCAAAGAAGCCGTCACACGGCCAGCTTGACCACCAGCTTGACGAAGCTGTGGGGCTGATCCAGGTGGACACCGGGCATATGGCCGTCCTCCGGGAATACCACATAGCAATAGCCGGTGCCAATATTCATGAAGTCGGCGTGGCCGGTAAGCATCTGCTTGTCCTTGGCCTCGTTGTAATCCCCGGCGGGGGTCAGGGTGTCCAGGGGCGCCCAGCCCATCACTTCCTCGCCCTGCACCAGGTATTGAATATCCAGATAATTGCGGTGGGCCTCAAACTGGGCGCCCTCGGCGCTCTTGGTGCTGCCCTGCTGCACCAAAATACGGTTCCCGCCGGAGAGGGGAACGGTGCGGGGGGTCAGGTCGGTGAGGGTCGAAACGGTCTTGATGGCCTCCTCCAGGCCGGGAATGACGGCGGCATAGCGCCCGATATCTTTCCAGGGACATACAATCATGGGAAAATCCTCCTTTTTTGAATATAAATCCATTATAATGCAAATCTCAGCAAATTACAACGGGGAACAGTCGAAATTGGCGATTGTTACAAAAATTGCGGTGCGGATTTGGTGATTTTCACGGCCGTTGCACGCCTGTGTGCAACTTTTGGCCGCTTGCCGATAGTTGTGAGAAGTCCGTACTTTTTCCCCTGCCGGATGTGTACAATCATGCAGGAGAGAAGCCATCGAATTGAAGGAGGAGATTGTATGAGCAACAGTTCCTTGGTGACTTACACCAAGCGCAGCCCGAACCATTCCGGGCAGAGGACACACGCCATCGACCGCATCACGCCCCATTGCGTGGTGGGCCAGCTCTCAGCGGAGGGCATCTGCGGCCTGTTCATAAGCGCCGACCGCCAGGCCAGCTGCAACTATGCCATCGGCACGGACGGCAAAATCGGCCTGTGCGTGGACGAGGGCAACCGCTCCTGGTGTTCCTCGTCCAGAGAAAACGACCAGCGGGCCGTGACCATCGAGTGTGCCAGCGACCTGGAAGACCCATACGCCATGAACGAGGCGGTGTACAACGCCCTGGTGGCCCTGTGCGTGGACATCTGCCAGCGCAACGGCAAAACCAAGCTCCTGTGGCTGGCCGACAAGGACAAGACCCTGGCATACGAACCGGCGGAGCAGGAAATGGTTTTGACCGTCCACCGCTGGTTTGCAAACAAGT
>CAYLHM010000190.1:0-2254 GCA_964383485.1 uncultured Oscillospiraceae bacterium | reverse complement strand
TATAGAAGGCCTTGATGTCTTTGGGATAGTCGGTGACGAACACCGGCTTGCGGAACACCACCTCGGTGAGGTAGCGCTCATGCTCGGTTTGCAGGTCGCTGCCCCAATGCACAGGGTAGTCGAACTCCGAATTGTGCTGCTCCAGCAGGGCGATGGCATCGGTATAGGTGATGCGGCCAAAATCGCTGCTGACCACATTGTTCAGCCGATCCAGCAGGCCCTTGTCCACAAAGCTGTTGAAGAACTGCATTTCCTCGGGGGCGTGCTCCAGCACATAGCGAATGATATACTTGAGCATATCCTCGGCCAGCTGCATATCGTCCTCCAGGTCGGCAAAGGCGATTTCCGGCTCGATCATCCAGAACTCGGCGGCATGGCGGGTGGTGTTGGAATGCTCCGCCCGGAAGGTGGGGCCGAAGGTGTAGATGTTCTTAAAGGCCATGGCATAGGCTTCGCCGTGGAGCTGGCCGGTGACGGTGAGGTTTATGGGCTTGCCGAAGAAATCCTGACTGTAATCCACGGCCCCCTTGTCGGTTTTCGGGACATTCCCCAGGGGCAGGGTGGTGACCTGGAACATTTCCCCGGCGCCCTCGGCATCGGAGCCGGTGAAAATGGGGGTGTGGACATACACGAAGTCCCGCTCCTGGAAGAACCGGTGAATGGCGTAGGCAATCAGGCTGCGCACACGGAACACGGCCTGGTAGGTATTGGTGCGCACACGCAGATGGGGGACGGACCGTAGGAACTCCATGGTGTGCCGCTTGGGCTGAATGGGGTAGTCCGGGGTAGAAGCGCCCTCCACGGTGACACTCTGGGCCTGGATCTCAAAGGGCTGCTTGGCATCGGGGGTGCAGACCACGGTGCCCCGGACGATCAGGGCCGCGCCGATGTTGATTTTGGAAATTTCCTCAAAATTGGAAAGCTCGCTGGTGAAAACCACCTGCACCTGGTTGAAAAAGCTGCCGTCGGACAGCATGAGAAAGCCGAAATTCTTGGAGCAGCGGCGGTTGCGCACCCAGCCGCCCATGGTGATCTGCCGGTCGGCATATTGGGCAGTGTTTTTGTACAGTTCACGGACAGAAATCAGTTCCATAACGATCTCCTTATTGAAATCAGTATGCAACAATTATACACCTTTTCGTCAACATTTACAAGAGGGAAGCGGGAATTTTTTGCAAAACCACGAAATTTTTGGGTATTCATAGGGGAACGAAAACATCGGAGCCGGGTTGCGGCTCCGATGGATTTTTACATTTCCGCCACGCTTTTGCGCACCAACGCCCGGCGCAGTCGGGCCTCTGCCAGCCTCAGATCGGTTTCGGAGGCGTTTTTGCTGCGGAGGATCTCCTGCGCCCGCTGGAGGGAGTTCTCCGCCCGCCGGGCATCGATCTCATCCGCCCACTCAAAGGTGGTGGGCACCAGGGTCACGGCCCCGTTTACCACGCTCAGCAGTCCGCCGATGCAGGCGGCGTAGCGGGTATCGCTGCCGGTGACAATGGTGGCCCGGCCCATGCCCAGGGGGGCGACACAGTTGATATGCCCGGCCAGCACCCCAATATCCCCGGTGGTGCTGCGCACGATCAGCTCCTCGGCCTGGCCGTCAAATTGCAGGCCGTCGGGGGTGACGATTTTCAGGGGGAAGCCGGTCATGCCTGCTCACCGCCTCTGAATTTTGCCACCACATCGTCGATGCTGCCGGCAAACAGGAAGCAGGATTCGGGAATATCGTCGTGCTTGCCCTCGATGATCTCCCGGAAGCCCCGAATGGTCTCCTTCAGCGGCACATACTTGCCCTTGTAGCCGGTGAACTGCTCGGCCACGGCAAAGGGCTGGCTCAGGAAGCGCTGCACCTTCCGGGCGCGGTTGACGGTGCGCTTGTCGTCCTCGCTCAGCTCGTCCATGCCCATAATGGCGATGATGTCCTGCAGCTCCTTGTAGCGCTGCAAAATGCGCTGGACGGCGCGGGCGGTCTCGTAATGCTCCTTGCCCACGATCTCCGGGGTCAGGATCCGGGAACTGGAGTTCAGGGGATCCACGGCCGGATAGATGCCCAGGGAGGCGATGCCGCGATCCAGAGCGGTGGTGGCATCCAGGTGGGCAAAGGTGGTGGCGGGAGCGGGGTCGGTATAGTCGTCCGCCGGCACATACACCGCCTGCACGGAGGTGATGGAGCCGTTACGGGTGGAGGTGATGCGCTCCTGCAGGGCACCCATTTCCGTTGCCAGTGTCGGTTGATAACCCACGGCGGAGGGCA
>CAYLHM010000189.1:0-2265 GCA_964383485.1 uncultured Oscillospiraceae bacterium | reverse complement strand
TTTATTTCAGGAGAATGTTCCAGGTGCCGTTCTCGACCACATAGCGAAATTCGCTTAAATCGTCCCGGCGCATGACCTGTAAAAGCTGGTCAAAATCGTCTACGGTGTTTACGGTTCCCAGGGCATCTATGGGCAGCCAGCGCATTTCCCCCTCGGCTGAGGAGCGGAGCGACCCGGAAAAGCGGGTGGCACGGAACAGCAGCACCAGATACCGCCCGGCTTCCCCGGGAAATTGCTTGACCCCGCACAGCCGGGGGTCCAGCACCGTCAGGCCGGTTTCCTCCTGCATTTCCCGCACCACGGCATCCACAATGCCCTCGCCTGGCTCCACATGGCCGCCGGGCAGAGTATAGCCCCGCCAATCCGCCTTGACCCGATTTTGAAGCAGGAGCTTGCCGTCCTGTTCCAGCAGGCACAGCACCGTCAGCTCAACCGGCTCCGTCCTTCTCATTGCGTTTCCTCATCATAGCTCAAAATCTCTTTCGGCAGATACACCGGGCGCTGCTTGGACTGCTCGAAGATTTTGCCCACATATTCTCCGATAATGCCGATGCACACCAGCTGCACACCGCCCAGAAGCAAAATCAGCACGATGATGGTGGCGTAGCCGGGTACGGGAATGCCCCAGCACAGCTTTTCCACCACCACGGCAACGGTGTACAGCAGCGCCGCAAGAGCGGTGAACATTCCCAGATAGGTGGCGATGCGCAATGGACGGGTGGAAAAACCGATGATGCCCTCGATGGCATAGTTCACCAGCTTGCGAAAGCTCCATTTGCTGGTGCCGGCAGCACGCTTACAGGCGGTGTAGGGGATAAATTGGGTATTGTAGCCCACCCAGGCGAAGATGCCCTTGGAAAAGCGGTGATATTCCCCCAGCTCCAGAATACTGTCCCGGACACTGCGCCGCAGGGTGCGGAAGTCGCTGGCATCGGCGTGGAGGCTCACATCGGACAGGCGGTTCATCAGGCCGTAGAAGCATTTTTTGAAAAAGCGCAGAATGGCGCCCTCGCCCCGGCGGTCCTGGTAGGCCGCTACAATATCGCATTCCGGGCTGCCCTCCAGAATTTCCACCATCTGCCGGGCAATCTCCGGCCGCTGCTGGAGGTCGGCATCGATCAGGGTGATATAATCCCCGGAGGCGTGCTGAAGCCCGGCGTAGAGTGCGGCCTCCTTGCCGAAATTCCGGGAGAAGGACACCACCTTCACCGGGCATTTCTGGGCGGCGTGGAGCTTCCGCAGATTGTGCATGGTGGCATCGGTGCTGCCATCGTCCACAAAGACGATCTCATAGGAATAGCCGCAATCGGCAAAGGCGTTCAGAACCGCCTCCTGAAAGGCCGCCACATTTTCCGCCTCGTTATAGCAGGGGACTACCAGAGATAATTTCATAGCACACACCACAGCTTCCATAGGATAGGTTTATTATATTCCCCCTGCAAAACAAATTCAAGACTTTTTGAAAAATAAGTTGACAGGCGGGCAAAAATATGTTATTTTATTCCTGTAAAATGCGAAGAAGGGGAGTTTCCGCCCACACCTCTGCCAGAGAGTACCCGGCCGGTGAAAGGGTATCAGAGCAAGGCGGACTGTCGCCCCGGAGCAGGGTTCCTGAAAGGCAGTAGGGAGCTTCGGTCCAGCCCGTTATAGCTGTCGAGTGCCCGGTTTTCCGGGAATTCAGGTGGTACCACGGAAATGTGTATGATTTTCGTCCTGAGCAGAAATGCCCAGGGCTTTTTCTTTGAAAAGGAGTGTTTCAAATGGCTAGAGAACTTCCCAAGGTCTACGAACCCCAGCAGGTGGAGGGCAAAATCTACGAAATGTGGGAGAAAAACGGATATTTCCGCCCCGCAAACAAACCCGGCGCCAAGCCCTTTACGGTGGTGATGCCGCCCCCCAATGTCACCGGGCAGCTCCACATCGGTCACGCCATGGATGATACCATGCAGGATATCCTGATCCGCTTTAAGCGTATGCAGGGCTACAATGCGCTGTACCTGCCCGGTGTGGATCATGCGGGCATTGCCACCCAGATCCGGGTGGAGGAGGAGCTGCGCAAGGAGGGCCTGACCCGCTATGACCTGGGGCGGGAGAAATTCCTGGAGCGGGTGTGGGACTGGAAGCGCAGCTACGGCAACCGCATCGTGTCCCAGCAGAAGAAGCTGGGGATCTCCTGCGACTGGGAGCGTTCCCGCTTCACCATGGACGAGGGCTGCTCCAAGGCGGTGCGGGAGGTGTTTGTCTCCCTGTACGAAAAGGGTCTCA
>CAYLHM010000188.1:0-2278 GCA_964383485.1 uncultured Oscillospiraceae bacterium | reverse complement strand
GATGAAGCGGATCATGGCCATTGACTATGGCGATGCCCGGACGGGCGTTGCCGTGTCCGATCTGCTGTGCAGCATCGTGGGCAGCACAGCGGTGGTGAACAGCCACAACACGGAAAAGGCCATTGCCGACATTGTGGCAATGGCCCGAAATCAGGAGGTTGGGCAGATCGTGGTGGGTCTGCCCCGGAATATGGACGGCAGCGAGGGTGTGCGGGCGGAGCTGTGCCGCAGCTTTGCCCATCAGCTTGAGCAGGCATCCGGCCTGCCGGTGGCGATGTGGGACGAGCGGCGCACCACGGTGGAGGCCCATAACATTCTCTCCCAGCACAATTATCATGGGAAAAAGCGGAAAAACACGGTGGATGCCGTGGCGGCATCCCTGATTTTAGAGGGCTATTTGGCTTTCTTCGGCCGGTAAAACAGCTCCCGCAGGCCCATCAGGATCAGAAGCCCGCCAAAGAGCTTGTCCATCAGCTCCCGGTCGAGGCTGTGGCTGAGGCAGGAGCAAAGCCCGGCACTGACACAGCCTGCCAGCACCGCAGGCAGGATCCGTGCCCGCCGGATCTCCCCGGCGGCAATGCGGTACAGCATGACTGCTCCGGCGGCAAAGATGAAAAACAGCAGGTTGACGGTCTGGGCCTCGCCGCTGTCCATGCCGATGACCACGGTCAGCCATAGCAGCAGCAGAGAGCCGCCGCCGATGCCCAGCCCGGCCAGAAAGCCCAGCACAGCGCCAACGAACAGAGAAACGGGAAGCGTATTCAGCATAGATATCGGAAGCCTCCCCATAAAATGAGCAGCCCCAGGCCCATATGCAGCCAGCGCACGGGTATTTTCCTGCCGAATTTAGCGGCCAGCAGTCCGCCCAGCACGCTGCCCGGCAGATAGGGCCAGGCATCGTTCCAGGGAATGCCGGTTCGCAGGCCCCGCACGGCCAGGGACACCAGGCAGATAGGCAGAATAATGCCCACGGAGCTGGGGAACAATTCCTCCGGCTCTGTGGCGGAGAGCAGGGTCAGCAGAGGGATCAGCACCATGCCGCCCCCGGCGCCGAACAGGCCGTTCACGGCTCCGGCGGCTGCACCGGCCAGGAGCAGGGCATATTTTTCCGGCAATTTCATCAAGACCGCCTCCCATACCAGTTTCTCCAGCCGCTGGGAAAATATACATCTATATTCAAATCAGGCCCCCGGTTCACACGAAATCGGGGATTTTGTCGTTGCAAATGTTGATACAGGGAACACCTCTTTTTTGGGCGTAGCAAATCGTTTGATAGGCCCCTCCGGATTGGTGGTCGATGTAACAAATTACAAGATCGGAGCGATCCACCATACTTCTGTTCCGAAATTGAAATGCAGCCTTGTAATGCCTTGCAGCTTCACATATCTCCACCTCATCATAATAATCACGGTAGGCCTTTTCATTGTTCAAATATGCCGCAGTGGGGTAGGGCAATACCCACACCAGGGAGGTGTGATCGCTCCGCACCGAGCGCTTGCATCTGTGGATCACAGAGGAAACCAATAGATCGAAGTCCCCGTCCCGGCCTACCAAAAATTCTACAAAGGACTTTTCTGCAAGCAGGTGGCGTATCAGTATATCCAACTTGCGCTCTATTTGAATAGCATCGTCTATCTGCCTGTGCCCGAAGAAAGAAACTGTATAGATGTCCATGTGTTAGAAACCCCTCTAAATATGCCTATCAATATTATATATTTGCATTCCAATTAAGTCAAGTGCTTACTAACAAATACTGAGATAGAAGCTCGCCCAAAGTATAATAATATGGAAAACAGATGCGGAGGGCCAATATGAGCAAAGAGGTTTCTTTCAAAAACCGAGACCGGTTTATTCAGTTGGGTATTGCGATTTCTACGCTTCGCAGGATCCGTGGGCTGTCCCAAGAGAAGCTGGCAGAGAAAGCGGAGATCAGCCGCTCCCTCCTTAGTGCCATTGAGGCGCCAGGCGTAGCAAACGGTTTCTCTCTGGAAGTGTTTTTCAATATTGCAGATGCACTTGAGGTTGATCCGGCGAAGCTGATCAATGCATCTGTTTTTGCGGACGAGATTATCAAGTAAGAAATCAGAGCTTCCCTAGTGGCTGAGAGGGCAAATAAACAGTAAACTTTAGGCTTTTAACCGCAGGTCGCCCATACAGTTGAACATGACGGCCGCAGCTATTTCATCAAAAAAGTCCCCCGGTTCGTGATGGAACCGGGGGTTCGATTTTATGGAGCGGGACACTTAAGACAGGGTCAAATCCCAGCGCATATGCTTCA
>CAYLHM010000187.1:0-2366 GCA_964383485.1 uncultured Oscillospiraceae bacterium | reverse complement strand
GTTTCACCGTATTTTTTTGTTACATCGTTCAGGCAAAGTTCCATAAGCTCCTCCTATTCTTATTTCGTGCTGCTTGCTTCCTTTTTGTAGAATATTTGTGCGCTCTTTAACGGACGGTGCGGCAGGGAAGCCGAACCTCCTCCCTGCCGCACATTCAAAAGGACGGTATATTCCCCGCCGCTTGGGGCGTTTCCCCTACTATTCGCTGGCCCACAGGACCGTGGCCTTCAGGTTGTCGTTGAGATCCAGCAGAAGGGTGTAGCCCTTGCTGCCCCCCATCTTTGAAATAGACATAATGAGCTTGTCCCGATCTCCGCCGACGATCGACCACCCGTAATCGTTGTTGGGGTCGCCCTCCACCTCCGGGATCTCCTCCGGGTATGTTTTGCCGCTGTAGACCGGCTCGCCGGACAGCGTCTTGATATCCATATAGAGAATGCCGTCCTCCTTGTAGTACCACACCGCAACGCCGTCAAAAAGGCGCGGATACTTATTCTCGCCGGGCCAAGCAAACACCTCGACCCGTTTCCCATCCTCCAGCTTCCACACGGTTCCGCCGTTCTCTCCCACTCCGGACAGATAGATATCCCCCTGGTCAGTCACCCAAAAATCAACGCCGGCCTCCGTGTCCGCCTCTTCAAATACGGTTTCGGACACGCCGGTGGCGCAGTTGTACTTCATGATGGTGATGTCGCTAACACCGTCCTCTGGGAACGCCAGAACCAGAAGGTAGATCTCATCCCCCACAAACCGAACCGCCTGCTGCGCACCGCTGCTCACAGTTTTTTCCAGTACCGCAGTGAACTCCTCCGAGCTGTCCAGCGGGGAGGACACGACCGTGATCCGATAGCTGACCTCCGTCCCCACCACCTCCGGGGCGCACCCCAAGGCATAGAGATATCCCCGGTGGATCGCGTATTGCTGCGGCTGATAAACCATGATAAAATCCGAATAGCTCAGGCGCTTCACCTGCTCCTGGTTGCTGCCGGACAGGTCGCTGCGCCACAGGTATAGATCTGAACCGCCGGCGCTGTCCTCGGCGACCCGATAGAGCTTTCCGGCATAGTAGGACATAGACGCTCCGCTGCCGCCCACATATGCGGCACAGGAGGGCGAATCGTGGGTGCAGGACGGGTCTGCGCACAGCACGCCGGACACGCCGCTCTCCTGATCATAATAATGGAGAAACTTGCTGGCCATATCGTTGCCAATAAAAAAGCCGTCCCCCTCCTGAAAGCTAGAGGTTGAAAACGGTCCAATATATTTATTTTGAGCGTCATCCATAGGCAAAGTCCCCGTACTCGGACTGTCCTTCTGTGTCGGCTCCGGGTCGGTCTGCTGCACAGCGCAGCCCGTCAAAAGCAGACACAGCGCCAGCAGGCACAAAATGATTTGCTTTTTCATGTGGTTTGCACTCCTTTTTTTGTTAACCGCATTCCCGGCCTAATAAAATCGTGCCGTCGCCTTCATTCATATAGTATATACAGTGCCGGGCAAAATGTCAATAGCCTGTGTAAAAAATTTTTCGATTTACGGCATATGTTTGATTAGTGGGCCGCCGGCATACCAAAGCGCCATTGCGCTCCACGGCATTCCGGCGGGCGATATAGAACATTTATGTAAACTTCTCGGTGATACAACTTTGATGCAAGGGTGATGCAGAAATGCACCCGATGGGCTTGTAAAATAGGCCATGTCCGGCTGGAAAAAATTTTCTTCCAAAAAAATGTTATGTTACCCTTGACTTTGACATTTGCTTTTGGTAGTATATAAATAAGTGCCCTGGAAAGCCCTGCATAAAACGATGCGGCCGCTTTATGCAGCGCCCTCCCGCAGCTCCTGCCGGAGTATTTTGGAAAAGGGGTGTGTTCTCCATGAACAACAAATTTACAAAAGTTATCGCCTCGCTGCTGGCCCTGGCCATGCTTGCCGCCCTGGCTGGGTGCAGCACCAAGGCCCAGGTGGACGGCCCGGCCCTGCTGCAGTCCATTTTGGAGCAGGTGGCTTTTACCGAAGCCCTCAGCGATGTGGGCGATACCGCCGCCCTGTACTTCCCCGACCTGCCCGAAGGCGCCGAGGTGCAGATGTACAGCGGCAGCGGCTACTATGCCGAGGAGCTGGCCCTCATCACGCTGGCCAAGGAGGCGGACGCATCGGCGGCCCAGGAGAGCGTGCAGACCCATTTGCAGCAGCTCCGGCAGCAGTTTTCCAATTATATTCCGGCAGAAGTGACCAAAATCGACAAGGCCATTGTCTACCACAGCGGCGTGTATATCCTGCTGTGCGTGGGCGGCGATACCAGCCGGGTCAATGAGATTTTGGCCCATGCTTCTGATCCCAGCTACCGCCTGCCGGTTCAGAGCAGC
>CAYLHM010000186.1:0-2381 GCA_964383485.1 uncultured Oscillospiraceae bacterium | reverse complement strand
TTTTCACTCTTGCACCCACAGGAAAGGCGTGCTATAATGAGAGGAAGAAAGGGGCGAGGGTATGGACGAGCAGATCCTCCGGCGGCTTTCCGTCATTACGGCGGAGGAGCAGGAGCTTTTAGACGGCAGGCAGGGAATTGACCGCAGCCTGTATATGGACAGCGGTGCGACCGTCGCCGGCAGCAAGCTGTTCCCCGCAGGCAAGCAGATCGCCCTGCGGCCCCACACCCGCTTTGTCCGCTTCCCGGAGCATACCCATGACTATGTGGAAATGGTGTATATGTGCCAGGGCAGCACCCGGCACATCGTCAACGGCGCCCAGGTGACCCTGAACGCCGGGGAACTGCTGCTTCTGGGCCAGAACGCCCGGCAGGAGATCGAACCGGCGGGCTTGGAGGACATTGCCGTGAATATTCTGGTGCGGCCGGAATTTTTCGGGGGCACCCTGGAATTTCTGGGCAGCGAGGACACGCCCCTGCGCTCCTTTATCGTGAAGTGCCTTTGCGGGGAAAACCCCTCCGGATATTTGCATTTTCGGGTGGCTCAGGTGCGCCCGGTGCAAAATCTCATGGAAAATCTTCTGTGGACGCTGATCTCCGAAACGCCCAACCGCCGCAGCATTCACCGGCTCACCATGGGCCTGCTGTTCATGCTGCTGCTCAACCACACGGACAAGCTCTCCATCGGCAATCGGGAGCAGGAGACGGCGGTGCGGGTGCTGGGCTATATCGAAGAACACTACGCCAGCGGCAGCCTGAACGAAATCGCACAAATGCTCCACTATGATTCCGCCTGGCTTTCCCGGGAGATCAAACGGAAAACCGGCCAAACCTACACCCAGCTGGTGCAGGAAAAGCGGCTGAGCCAGGCCGCCTGGCTTCTGAAAAACACCAATCAAAAGGTGAGCGACATTGCCCTCAGCGTGGGATACGAAAATATCAGCTATTTCCACCGCATTTTTTTCGCCCGCTTCGGCCTGTCCCCCAAGGCGTACCGGGACTGCAAATAAGGACACTTTTTCCGACATATCAAGACCTTTCGATTTTCCCTCCCATCTGCGACAATATAAGCAGAACAGGAGGGATTTTATGCTGTATTACCTCGCGATCGACATCGGCGCCTCCTCCGGGCGGCACCTGGTGGGCTGGCAGGAGAACGGCGCATTACGCACCGAGGAGGTCTACCGCTTCCCCAACGGCGTGGAGACGGCCCAGGGCCACCTGGTTTGGAATATCCAAAAGCTGTTTTCCCATGTGGCAGCGGGCATTATGGAAGCGTTCAGGCGGTTCCCAAGCATTGAAAGCCTGTCCATCGACACCTGGGGCGTGGACTATGTGCTGCTGCGGGGGGAGCAGGAGGTGTTGCCCTGCTACGCCTACCGGGACAGCCGCACAGAGGCGGTTATCCCAAAGGTGCATGGAAAAATACCGTTTTCGGAGCTGTACCGCCGCACCGGCTGCCAGTTTCAGCCCTTTAACTCCATCTACCAGCTCTATGACGATCTGGAAAGGGGCCGGCTGGAGGGCGTGACGGATTTGCTGATGCTGCCGGAATATCTGATGTACAAGCTCACCGGGGTAAAAGTGCGGGAGTACACCAACGCCACCACCACGGGCCTGGTCAACGCCCAGACCGGGGAATTTGATGGGGAAATCGTGGAAAAGCTGGGCCTGCCCCGGCATCTGTTCCCCAAACTCCGCCAGCCCGGAAAAATTTTGGGGCCGCTTCGCCCGGAGATAGCAGAAGCAGTGGGCGGAAGCTGCAAGGTCGTCCTGTGCGCCACCCACGACACCGGCTCTGCGGTGGAGGGGATCCCCATGGAGGGAAACGAACTGTACATTTCCTCCGGCACCTGGTCGCTTCTGGGCGTGAAGACCCCCAAGCCCATCACGGACGAGAAGAGCGAGGAAGCCAACTACTCCAACGAGGGCGGCGTGGGCTACAACCGCTATCAGAAAAACATCATGGGTATGTGGCTGGTAAATGAGCTAAAAAAGGCGCTTTGCCCGGACACGCCCTTCCCGGAGATCGTCAAGCTGGCCGAGGAAAGCGCCTGCGATGCCCTGGTAGATGCCAACGGGCCGGAATTTCTGGCTCCCGCCAGCATGAAAGCCGCCTTTGACGAAGCCACCGGCGGAAAGCTGCAAACCGTCGGCGACTATTTCCGCTGCGCCTACCGCTCCCTGGCACTGAGCTACCGCCAGGCCATCGCAGAGCTGGAAGCCAACACCGGCAAGACCTATGGCAAGCTGTACATTGTAGGCGGCGGGGCGAAAAATGCCTTTCTCAACCGCCTGACCGAGGAAGCCACCGGCAAACAAGTCCTTGCACTGCCCATGGAGGCGACAGCCCTGGGCAATCTGAAGATACAAATGGAGGTT
>CAYLHM010000185.1:0-2402 GCA_964383485.1 uncultured Oscillospiraceae bacterium | reverse complement strand
AAGTGAAACACACCGTCCCGGTAAATCAGGCAGCTATGACTGCCGTCCTTGGGAATGGCCACGCTGCCGGGGTTCAGGCAGCGGATCCCGCCATGCGTTTCGTCCGCCTTCACATGGGTGTGGCCGCTGAGGAACACCGTTCCCGGCTCCAAAGGCGGCAGCTTTTCCGGGCTCCACAGGTGCCCATGGGTCAGGTACAGCGTTCGCTCACCGTCTTGCAGCAGGGCGTAGTCCGCCATGCAGGGGAAGGGCAGCACCATCTGATCCACCTCGGCCTCGCAGTTGCCCCGCACCGCCAAAATCCGATTTTTCCAGGCGCTGAGCATGGGGATCACCTGCTTGGGCGCGTAATCCCTGGGCAGGTCGTTCCGCGGGCCGTGGTACAGCAGATCCCCCAGCAAAATCAGCTTGTCCGGCTGCTCCTGCTGAGCAAGCTCCATCAGCCGCCGGCACCAATAGGCGGAACCGTGAATATCCGATGCAATCAGCAGCTTCATACACATCCCTCCAGGTAGGCCTCGATGTCAAAGGGCTTCAGCTTTTCGTCCTTGCGCAGATACAGGGGGTGGTGGGGGTGGCCCTTTTTTGTCACGGCACCGGCGCAGTACCAGCTTGCTCCTTGCTCCCGGCCGATGTCCGCCATATCCCGGACACAGTCGGCCAGGTATGTCCGCTTTTCAATGACGGCGCCCCAGGCCGCCCATACCGCCGGCCGGCGGGATATGGACAGCACATAGCGGAACGCCTCCATATTTTCCCGGTGCAGCAGGGCGTTGCAGTTTTTTTCCATGTCCTCCGGGTTGGTCGCCCGCTGGGCATAGACATTGAACATGATAAAGCTGTCAAAGCCGTTGCCCAGGGCAATGCGCTCCACAGATTTCAGGGTGTTGTCCAGATGATCCGGCTCCGCCGTAGAGGGGTTGATGCCGATGCAGATCAGGGGATGTTTTCCCCGTGTGCCCAGGATGTACCGATATTCCGAATAAAAATTCGGCGCATAGATCCATTTTCCGATATCATAGTCCCCGTTGGGGGTGTTGGCCGCCGCCAATGCCTGCTGAAATGTGACCAGCTCCAGCTCGGCGGTCGTTCCTTGCGGTATGTGCATCATTCGTCCTCCCTAGGGAACCAGCAGCTATTGGCCGGGTCATGGAAGCTGCATTCCTCCGGCTTTTTGCCATTCTGGCGGCACCAGGCAAAAAAGGCGTGATCCAAAAAGTCAAATGCTCCGGCCATAGACGATTGCAGGCTCACGGAGCTGCCATCGTCCATATACAGCTCCACCACCAGCACGCCGCCGGTTACCTGGTACAGCCGCTGCTGCCGGATCTGGCCGAAGCGGTAGGTTCGGGTTTTGCGGCCCAGGGTGGTGCAGAGGAAGGAATCGTCATCATAGTACAGGCCGAAGCTCAGGTAATAGATCACCAGCCCCAGGCCCATGAGCAGCACGATCAGCCCGCCGTAGAACAAGATCCCCGGCTTCTGAAGATCCCGCAGCATGGCCGCCACCCCCAGCACCAGGAGCAGCAAACCCATCACGGCGTAGCGCTTGTTCAGGTGTACCGCCAGGCCGGTTTTGTGCTGGTCCTTGCTGCGGAACAGGCGCTTGAAGCCCTTGTCCAGCAGAAAGCAGAGGCCAAAGCTCAAAGCCGCCACCATGGCGACTAAGACATACTCCATCGCCGGCCCCCCTTACTCGCCCTTGGGCTCCTCGTTCTTCACCGGGAAGAACATGTGGAACCACAGCAAAATCGCCGCCTGGCCGGGAATGCCCAGCAGGAAGATCTTCCAGGGCCGGTACCGGGAGAACAGGACAACGGTCAAATAAATGCAGGCCAGGCAGCCCCACATAATAACGGAAATCAGCCATTTGTTCCAGGAGAATTTTTTCCAGGCCGAGCGCAGGGACAGCAGCACGATGGCATTGACAGGCACGGCATAGCAGAACACCAGCCAGCTATAAGGCGCCACCACCGTGGGCAGCACCACATAAATAAACAGGGCCACAAACCAGACCAGCAGCGACGAAAGGCACTGGATCACCCGGCGGTTCGCCTTTTTCCGGGGCTTTTCCGGCTCTTGGGTCTTTTCCGCCTCCTTGGGATCCGCCAGCAGGTCATTCACCGTAACGCCCAGCTTTTGCGCCAACGCAGCCAGGGTCAGCACATCGGGAACCGATTCTCCCCGCTCCCACTTGGAGATGGCTTTATCCGAATAATTAAGCAGCTCTGCCATACCCGCCTGGGTCATGCCGGCACGCTTGCGATAGGTTGCAATATTCACACCGATCTGGTATTTCAGCTTATCGTCCTCCATAACGAGCCTCCCATTGATGATACTCTCTATTTTATCAAAAACACACCGCTTTTGCAACCGAAAAATCAGAAACTTTTCGTAAATCC
>CAYLHM010000184.1:0-2430 GCA_964383485.1 uncultured Oscillospiraceae bacterium | reverse complement strand
AACTTCTCACCATCCGAGGTGATTTTATGACCTATCTGACCCACTCCCCGGAGGAAACCGAGCTTCTGGGGGAGCGGCTGGCAAAAATACTCCGTCCCGGAAGCGTCATCGCCTATTTCGGCGGCCTGGGAGCGGGCAAAACCGCCTTTACCCGGGGCCTGGCCCGTGGGCTGGGCTGCCGGGAGCCGGTCACCAGCCCTACATATACAATAGTCAATGAATATTTGACAGGCTCCATGCCCCTGTTCCACTTCGATATGTACCGCCTGGGCTCCGCCGACGAGCTGTGGGACATCGGCTGGGAGGACTACCTGGAGCGTGGGGGCGTGTGCGCCGTGGAATGGAGCGAGCATATCACCCCGGCGCTGGAAAACCCCATCACCGTGCGCATCGAAAATACCGGCGACAGCAGCCGCCGCATCACCATCGAAGGAGGGAATGCCCTTGCGCTTGCTGAGCTTTGAAACCTCGGCCAAGGCCGCTTCCGTGGCCCTCACCCAGGACGGCCATCTGCTGGCCGAGGAATACCAGAACACCGGCCTGACCCACAGCCAGACCCTGCTGGTCATGGCCCAGCAGCTGCTGGAGCAGTGCGGACTGAAGCCCCAAGAGCTGGATGCCGTGGCGGTGGCCAGCGGCCCAGGCTCCTTTACCGGGGTGCGCATCGGCGTGGCGGCGGCCAAGGGCTTCGCCTGGGGGGCGAAAAAGCCGCTGTACGGTGTGTCCACCCTGGAGGCCATGGCCCGCGGGCTGGGCATTTACGAGGGCTTCGTCTGCCCGGTGATGGATGCCCGGCGCAGTCAGGTGTATAATGCTCTTTTTGCGTGCCATCAGGGCAGGCTCCGGCGCCTTTGCCCCGACCGGGCCATCTCCCTGGAGGAGCTGGGACAGGCCCTTTCGGAATTGGACGGGCCGATTTATCTCGTGGGCGATGGGAGCCTGCTGTGCCGCAACCGCCTGGAAGCGCTGCCCCTCATTCTGCCCCCGGAGCATCGCCTGCACCAGCGGGCCGTGGGGGTCGCTCTGGCGGCCGCAGAGCAAATTCGTCAAGGTCTGCCGGGTAATGCCGCAGAGCTGATACCAAACTACCTCCGCCTGTCTCAGGCAGAGCGGGAACGATTAGAAAAGGAGAAATTGCAATGAGTAAAGTAACCGTCTTAGACCATCCGCTGATCCAGCACAAGCTGTCCATTCTGCGGAGCAAGGACACCGGCGTGAAGGAGTTCCGGGAGCTGATCGGCGAAATCGCCGGGCTGATGTGCTACGAGGCCACCCGAAATCTGCCCACGGAGGAGGTGCTGGTGGAAACCCCCATCGCCACCGCCAAATGCCGGGTGCTGGCGGGAAAAAAGCTGGCCATCGTGCCGGTGCTTCGGGCCGGCCTGGGCATGGTCGATAATATGATCGCCATGATCCCCTCGGCCAAGGTGGGCCACATCGGCCTGTACCGGGACCCGGAAACCCATCAGCCGGTGGAATACTACTGCAAGCTGCCGGAGGATGTGGAGAGCCGTCAGGTGTTCCTGGTAGACCCCATGCTGGCTACCGGCGGCAGCGCCGTGGCCGCCATTGATTACCTGAAAAAGCACGGCTGCAAAAATATCATTATGATGAATATCATCGGCTGCCCCGAGGGTATCGCCGCCGTCCAGGCCGCCCACCCGGATGTGGATATCTACCTGGCCGCCGTGGACGAGCGCCTGAACGAGCACGCCTATATCATTCCCGGCCTGGGAGATGCAGGCGACCGTATTTTCGGCACCAAATGAGGTGACTTTTCATGACTTTTGATACTTTTATGGAACTGGTGGGCTATTTTGCCTCCCTGCTGGTGTTGGTTTCCCTGCTCATGACCTCCGTGGTGAAGCTGCGGATCATCAATTCCATCGGCTCGATGATCTATGTGGTCTACGCCCTGGTGATCCACTCCTACCCCACGGCGCTGATGAATTTCGGTCTGGTAGTCATCAATGTGTACTATCTGATCCGGATCAGCAGCCAGAAAATGGACTATTCTCTGGTGCAGGGCAAGGCAGATGAGTCCGCCACCCAGCATTTTTTGCAGGTTTACCGCAACGACATCGGCAAATTTTTCCCGGATTATGATTTTTCCATTGACAATTCTCTGCTGGTCTATTTTGTGTACGCCGGCTCCGCCCCCGCCGGGCTGCTGCTGGCGAAGGACCTGGGGGACGGCCGGCTGGGCGTTCTGCTGGACTACACCACCCCGCAATACCGGGACTGCTCCGTGGGCCGCTTCCTGTACCCGGCGCTGAAAGGCCAGGGGATCCGGGTGCTGGTGGCCCAGGGCGGCATCACCAAGCATGAGGAATATATGCGGAAAATGAATTTCCGGGAGCAAAACGGCGAATTTATCAAGGAAATCTGAATACATGGGGCTGTCTTACCAGGTAGGACAGCTCCTTTTTT
>CAYLHM010000183.1:0-2437 GCA_964383485.1 uncultured Oscillospiraceae bacterium | reverse complement strand
AGGAATGAACCCGAAAACACTGCAGGATATCATGGGTCACAGCAACCTCGGCATGATACCGGACTATTTCATGCACATGGATTTGGACACAGCAGGAAGTGATATAGGGCGACCGGTAGACACAGAAAGTCAAGGTGTGCAGGAGCGGATTTATTACAATAGCACAGCTTTCACCCGCCAACCTATATAAAACGGCGACAACAGAAAGATTGATTTTACAGAAAATGCACCAAGGGTGCAAAAGGAAATAATGCTTGCTTTTTCCCCGTGTCTTGTTTATAATAAATAAAGGAAGAAAAGTGCAGCCGGCGAAGCCGCTTTTGCCCACCCTCACAAGTGCGGGGCAAGAGGGGAGGCTTCAAAAGAAAGAAGAGGTAATCGACATGAAAAACAAAAAAATTCTCTGGATCTGCGAAACGGCCCTGCTTTTGGCGGTGCTGCTGGTGCTTCAGACCCTCACCAAGCCCGCAGGGCAGCTTGTGACCGGCTCCTGTGTCAACGCCGTGCTGGCCATCACCGCCCTGTGCGTGGGGTTGGGCAGCGGCCTGACCATTGCCGTGCTGTCCCCCATTTTTGCGTTTTTGCTGGGGATCGCCCCCCAGATCCTCACCGTTCCGGCCATTATGGCGGGCAATGCCGTGCTGGTGCTGGTGCTGAATTTGCTGGCAGGGAAAAATTGCCCCGTGTGGCAGCAGGCCGCCGCCTGGCTGGCAGCTGCTGTGGCCAAATTCGCAGTGCTGTACCTGCTGGTGGTGCAGATCATCTGCGGCCTGGCCGCCAATGCCCTGCTGGATGCCGGGCTGCTAAAGGCGCCCATGCTGACGGCCCTGCCCGCTTCGTTTACCTGGTTCCAGCTCTACACGGCCCTGATCGGCGGCGGCGTGGCCATGCTGGCGGCGCCGGTGCTGCGCAAGGCTTTGGCAAAAATTCATTCGTAAACCGTTCATCCGCACATATTTTACATAAAGGAGCGAACTGCCATGAGAGGAATACCGTCCCTGATCACCGACATCCGCAAAAATGTGTTTGCCGAGGTGGCCCGCATGGCCTACAATGGCGGCGATTACAGCCATGCCGAGGATCTGCCCTACATCATCGTCCCCGGCGACCGGCCCCTGCACCGGGAGTCCATTTTCCTGGAGCGTGCCATTGCAGGCGAGCGTGTGCGCCTGGCCATGGGCCTGCCGGTCCGCTCGGTGCAGACCCGCACCCTGATGACCGAGGGCATGGATCATGCGGCTGCCGCCCAGAAATACTATGAGCCGCCCCTCATTAACATCATTCCCTACGCCTGTCACGCCTGCCCCAGCAACCAGTATCGGGTGACGGAGAGCTGTCAGAACTGCCTGGCCGCTTCCTGCCAAAAGGTCTGTCCCCGGGAGGCCATCCGCTTTGTCAACGGCAAGAGCCACATTGACCCGGACAAGTGTATCAAGTGCGGCAGATGCGCCGCCGCCTGCTCCTACCACGCCATTATCCACCTGGAGCGGCCCTGCCAGGCCGCCTGCGGCATGGATGCCGTGGGCATCGACGAGAACGGCAAGGCCATTATCAACCAGGACAAGTGCGTTTCCTGCGGCCAGTGCCTGGTGAGCTGCCCCTTTGGCGCCATTGTGGACAAGGGCCAGATCTATCAGGTGGTGCGCTCCATTATGGAGGGCAATCGGCTGGTGGCCATTGTGGCTCCGGCCTTTGCCCGGCAGTTCGGCAAGGATGTGTCCATGCCCATTTTCAACACGGCCATGAAGGAGCTGGGCTTTGAGCGGGTGGTGGAGGTCGCCATCGGTGCGGACATCTGTGCCGTGGAGGAGGCCAAGGATTTTGTGGAAAATGTGCCGAACAATCAGCCCTTTATGGCAACCTCCTGCTGCCCGGCCTGGCACGCCATGGTGCATAAACTGTTCCCCGCCCAGGCGAAAAACATCTCCATGACCCTGACCCCCATGGTCTACACCGCCAGAATGCTGAAAAAGGAGGACCCGGACATCAAGATCGTCTTTGTGGGCCCCTGCGCCGCCAAGAAGCTGGAGGCCATGCGGGAAAATATCCGCTCCGATGTGGACTTTGTGCTGACCTTTGAGGAGCTTCAGGGGATGTTCGAGGCCAAGGAGATCGATTTCAGCGCCCTGGAACCCACGGAGGAGAACGGAGAATTTCTCCAGGGTACGGCGGCGGGCCGGGGCTTTGCGGTATCCGGCGGCGTGGCCCAGGCCGTGGTGGACATCATTCACGAGGAATACCCGGATATGGAGATCAAGGTGGCCAATGCAGAGGGCCTGCGGGAGTGCCGCAAGCTCATGACCCTGGCGAAGGTGGGCAAGTACAACGGCTATCTGCTGGAGGGCATGGCCTGTCCCGGCGGCTGCATTGCCGGTGCCGGTACGCTGCTTCCCACGGATCAGGCGGTCAAGGCCATTGAATATTCCAAGAAAATGGC
>CAYLHM010000182.1:0-2489 GCA_964383485.1 uncultured Oscillospiraceae bacterium | reverse complement strand
GTGTGCGCTATTTATCGGAATGACACGGTTTTTCTACAGCCTCGGTTTTATTTCATCCAATAGCAGCCGTCCCGGCATTCCAGGGTACTGCCGTAGTAGGCCGCCATAGCATCCGCCAGATAGGCCGCATCCTGCACACCGGCGGTTTCATAGCAGGAGTGCATGGCAAGCTGGGCCAGGCCGATATCCGCCGTGGGCACCGATACATGGCCCAGGGAGATGTTGCCCAGGGTGGAGCCGCCGGGAATATCCGCCCGGTTGCAGTAGCTCTGCACCGGCACCCCGGCCCGCCGGCAGACGGTGCGGAATACCGCCGCCGACACCCCGTCGGTGGTGTATTTCTGCCGGGCGTTGAATTTCAGCACAATGCCGCCATTGAGCCTGGGGGCGTTGGAGGCATCGGCATATTCCGGGTGGTTGGGGTGAATGCCGTGGGCATTGTCCGCCGAGACCATGAAGGACTGGGCCAGCATCTGGCCGAAATCCAGCTCCAGGCTCCGGCAGACACGCTCCAGGGTACGCTCCAGCAGATCCGAGGCCGCACCCTGCACCGAGGAGGAGCCCACCTCCTCACTGTCGAACACGCACAGCACCGGAATGCTCCCGCTGCTCCCCGCCTCCAGGAAGCCCTGGGTGCAGCACCAGGCGCATTCCAGGTCGTCCAGGGCCGCCGAGGAAATAAATTCCCCGTCAATCCCCCACACGCTGGCCTTCTGGCGGATATATAAGTACAGATCATGGCCCAAAATTCGGCCGCCTGCCTGCTCCTCCAGCAAATTCTGGAGCTTTCCCCTGGCATATTCGCCGCCCATCAGGGGCAGGGTGTCCACCGCCGGGTTCCATTTATAGCCGTCGTTGGCCTGGCGGTTCATGTGGATGGCCACATTGGGGATCAGCAGCAGGTCCCGGTCGATGTCCACCAGCCTGCTCTCCACGCCCTGCGCTGTTTCCACCAGTACCCGCCCGGCTAGGGACAGGGGCCGGTCCAGCCAGGTGCCCATGAGCACTCCGCCATACGGCTCGGTGGCCAGGCGGGTGTAGGTGCCCGTCAGTTCGCCGTTTTCCTGGAGCTTCCAGGTGGGCCGGTCGCTGTGGCTGGCGCTCATGAGAAAGCCGCGGGGCGTTTTTTCGGGAATGCGGAAAGCGATCAGGGCTGTGCCGCCCCGAACCAGATAGTAGCGCTCGCCCGCCAGGAGGCTCCAATGCTCCTGCTCGGCCAAGCGATGATAACCCCGGCGCTCCAGCTCCCCAGCCAGGGCGGCCGTGGCGTGGTAGACGCTGTGGGCGCTGTCCAAAAAGGCCGCAAGGGCCTGAATGCGTTCTTCCATGGATACCTCCTTCGGCTCCGGGCCGCATTTATGTTCATATTTGCTTTTCTAAAATCACAACTGTCCGTATTCTACTACATTTCCGCCCTGCCGTCAAGCGCCGCCAGGGGGAAAAATATATTTTGCGGTTTTCTGTTTCTTACAGTCACTTTTTGTCGAAATTGTTGTTATTTCTTTCGGAATTGTCGAAAAACCCGGATTTTTGGCGAACGATTGTTTTGGTTTTTCCTTGCAAAAAATGGTGCATTATGATAAATTGTAATAGTCACCCGGCAGTGCAAAAAGCTGCATTGCGTGAAAAATCTATTTGTTGATTGGAGAGGAAGTTATGGATAACCGTACAACCGTATTTATCGCAGACAGCACAGAGGAGTTTTGCGGCAATTTGTCCGCTGCACTGCTGCACAGCGATGGCTTCGTGGTCGTGGGGACGGCCAATGACGGGGAGCAAGCCATCCGCATGATCCAGCAGCTTCGCCCGGATGTGCTGGTGCTGGATCTGATGCTCAGCAAGCAGGACGGGATCAGTGTGCTGAAGGCTGTGTCCGCTATGGACAAGCCCCCTGCCACCCTGGCCACCTCCGGCTTTGTGACGGACTATGTGGCCTCCGCCGCCGCCAATCTGGGCGCCCGGTATCTGATGCTCAAGCCCTGCGATATGCTCACGGTGGTGGAGCGGCTGGAGGAAATTCGGGGCGGCGACCGGCTGCGCAAATCAAGCGGCGCCCGGCCGGACAAGACCAGCATTGAAACCATGGTCACCAACATCATTCACGAAATCGGCGTTCCCGCCCACATCAAGGGCTATCAGTACCTAAGAGAAGCCATTATCATTGCGGTCAACGACATGGATGTGATCAACGCCATCACCAAGGTGCTGTATCCCCAGGTGGCCAAGACCTTCCAGACCACCCCCAGCCGGGTGGAGCGGGCCATTCGCCATGCCATCGAGGTGGCCTGGGACCGGGGCGACCTGGACACCCTGCAGCGCTTCTTCGGCTACACCGTGTCCAACACCAAGGGCAAGCCCACCAACTCCGAGTTCATCGCCCTCATTGCCGACAAGCTCCAGCTTCAGCTGAAATCCGCCGAAACCGCACCGTTTTGATCTGCACCCTCCCGACGAGGCTCCTGCCCCGCCGGGAGAAATTTTGCACAAAA
>CAYLHM010000181.1:0-2502 GCA_964383485.1 uncultured Oscillospiraceae bacterium | reverse complement strand
CCCGCCGCTCCAGCTCCTGCTTTTGATAGGCATACAGCGACACGGTGTAGGCCCTGGCCTGGCGCACCAGCTTCTCGATTTCCTGATAATTCCAGGCGCGCTCCCTGCTCCTGGCGATCAGCCTGGTGCGCAGCTGCAGGCCCTCTCCATAGGGAACCAGCACCTCCCAGGTGTCCTCCTGGAACACGGTAAAGAGCTTTCCGGCGGTCTGAAATGCCTGCTGCAGGAGATATTGGCCGCTGTATGGGCAATTCCCGTCCGCATAGGCTTCATTGCTGCCCAAAAGATCATAGACACTGCGCCCCTGCACCAGATCGTCCTGGTAGTGCCGGTCCATCCCCCTGTAAAGCTGCCGATAGTAAAAATTGATAGATTCATCTGATGCAAGGTGATCCTTCAGCGCCCGGGGATCTTTTGAAAAATAGTCCAGCAGGGCCACCGTGGCCTTTTGGCTGCGCTGAATATCCGCCAGCATTTTCAGGTTTTCATCGACACAGCGGACAATATACACCGGCGCAGGCCGGGGATTTTCGCCGTTGCGGTTGCACCGCCCCGCCGCCTGCACCACGCTGTCCATGCCCGCCGCCAGCCGGATCACACAGCCAAAGGAGATGTCCACGCCCGCCTCGATCACCTGGGTGGAAATACAGACCACCTTGCGCTGCTTCTGCTCCAGTTCTGCATTGATCTTTTGCAAAACCGCCTGCCGGTGGGCCATGCACATGGCAGCCGACAGATGGAAGCAGGCGGTGCGAGGCAGCGCTAGGCTATGGAACAGCATCTCCGCCTCCTTTTTGGTGTTGCACACCACCAGCAGGCTGTCCGTCTGCTCCAGCACCGATCGCACCAGGCCCGGAAGCTCCTCCCGGCAGAGGAGACCGGCATCTTGAATTTCCGTGCGGCGAAATACCGCCCACAGCTTTTCGTCAAAGGGCACCATGTCCGCCGGTGTGTGGAGCAGCGGATGCTCCGCACATTCCAGACAGGGCTGGGTGGCAGAACACAGCACCACCGTTGTGCCGCAAACCTCCGTTAAGAAATTCACTGCCAGGTTAAACAGGGTCAGCAGCTTGTTGGGAACAGTCTGCACCTCGTCGATCACCAGCACCGCATTGGTAAGCGCATGGAAGCGGCGGATGCAGCTCCCCCGCCCGGAAAACAGGGTGTTCAGGAGCTGCACCAGCGTGGTAATGATCACCGGGGACGACCACTGCTGGACCATCTGCTCCCAGGCAATTTGTTCCTCCTCATTTTCTGGCCGCACCACATTGGAGTGATGCTCCAAAATCATGCCCGGATCCGGCAGAAAATCCCGTATCACCTGGGCATTCTGGTCCAGAACGCTGAGCAGGCTGGAGGTCAGGATGATCCGGCTCTTGTTCCACTGCTTGGCATGAGCCAAAGCGAAGCGCAGAGATGCCAGGGTTTTCCCGCCGCCGGTGGGCACATTCAGGCGCACGACACCGCCTTTGCGCCGGGCAAATCGGGCGCACTGGTCTGAAATGCTGCGCCTTGCCCTTTGAATAGGGGTGTCCTGGGGGAATTTCTCCAGCTTTTGTTCCATATGATCCAGGCATTCCTGCCACTTTTTTCTGCGTTCCTCCCCTGCCGGAAAGGACGGATAGGGTACCCGGTTCATAAATTCCGCCGTGTCCCGCCGGTCTCCCTCGATCACGGCGGAGAGCAGCAGCCGCTCCAGCATTCCCACATAAAAGCTCCACTCCCCATTTGTGTGATCCGGGTCGCGGTTCTCATCGGAAATGGCGGCGATCTTCTCAACAAGCGGCGCCAGCTCCTCCTGAGCGGCCTGAAACAGCCGCTCTGCTTCCTCCGGGGAAACACATTGGGCAAAAAAATGCTCCATCGAGGCCTGATAGTCTATTTGCATCTCCGTCAGGCGGCGGGCAAAGCCGCACTGCCGCTTTTCATCAATGCAGTCAAACAGGCCATGATGGGCGCCGCAGGCATAAGCCAGCAGTTCAGCAGTCAGCTCCGGAATATCCAGTTCCCGGGAATTGTGGTACTGCTCCAAAAAATACCGGCATCCGGCAAAGCTGTGGTTCACGCTTCCCCGCTGAACCGCCTCACCCCGGATCACCGCCCGCTCCAAATAATCCCGAAAGGCGTCCCTTGCCTTTCCCGCATCATGAAACAGGCCGGCCAGTGTCGCCGTGCGGGCAAGGCCCACCTCCTGCAGGCACTGGGCCGCATAGGCTGCCGTATTCCAGCAGTGTTCCCCCAGGGATTGCGTTTCCGGGGTCTCCCCGTTGAATCGAATATGTCCGGGATATTGCGCTGCCATTCCGTACCCCTCCCTTTGTCCGATTCCCGCAGGGATCCTTGTAAAATGTTGTCAAAAGATCACTGTAAGTATAGCGGATTTGACGCGTAAAGTCAATAGAAAAACCCCAGGGCGGGGTTGGATGGGGGAATGAAAATCCGCCCCAGAAACGGGGCGGAAAAGTTTTCCTTGCAATATTCGACAAAGTGTGCTAAAATAAG
>CAYLHM010000180.1:0-2519 GCA_964383485.1 uncultured Oscillospiraceae bacterium | reverse complement strand
GCTTGCTTTATGGCTATTTTGACACGCTGACCTCTCCCAGCGGGAGAGCCTTTATTTTCTATATTATTCCGCAGAGATGAGGTAGTAGTACACCGGCTGGCCGCCGCTGAGCAAATTGACATCGGCATCGCTGCATACCGCGGCGAAAATATCCGCCGCCTTCTGGGCCTGCTTCTCGCTGATATCCGAGCCGTAGTAGATGGTCACATAGTCCTTGCCCTCGTCCCGCACCTTTTCGGCCAGGGAGCGCAGGAGCAGCTTGATGTCCCGGCTGGTGCCGAACAGGCTGCTGTCGTACATGGCCAGGTAATCCCCCTGGTGGATCTGGCAGCCGTCGAAATCGGAATTTCGGGCGGCGTAGGTGATCTGCATGGTGTCCACCGTGTCCAGAGCGGCGGTGAGGGCCTGGGCGTTATCCTCTGCGCTGCCCTCCGGGTCGAAGCTCAGCATGGCGGTAATGCCCTGGGGCACCGTCTTGCTGGGGATGACCACCACTTTCTTGGGGGTCAGCGCATCCACCTGCTGGGCGGCCATGATGATATTTTTATTGTTGGGCAGGACGAATACCGTCTCCGCCGGAACCTTGTTCACCGCCTCCAGGATATCCTGGGTGCTGGGGTTCATGGTCTGGCCGCCGGAAACGGTGAGATCCACCCCCAGATTGGCGAACACATCCTCCAGGCCCGCTCCGGCACACACGGCCACCACGCCCAGCGCCTTGGCCGGTTCCGCGATCTTGGGCGCAAGCTGCTGCTGGCTCAGCACCTTTTCGGTGTGCTGCAGGCGCATATTTTCCACCTTGACCATGGTAAAGGAGCCGTACTGCACGGCCTCGTGGAGCGCCTTGCCGGGATCGTTGGTGTGGACATGGACCTTGATGATCTCCTCATCGTCCACCAGCACCAGGCAGTCGCCCATTTGAGCGAGGAATGCGCGCAGCTCATCAGGGTCCCGGTCGTTTTCCCGGGAGATGATAAACTCCGTGCAGTAGGCGAAGTGAATGTCCTCGTTGTCGAAATCCGAGAAGCTGGCCTGCTCCTTGGTCTGGACGGGCTGATCGTCCTGGGGCAGCGCCACATCCTCTCCACGCAGGGCCATGAGCATGGCCTCCAGCGCCAGCACCCAGCCCTTGCCGCCGGCATCTATCACCCCGGCCTTTTTCAGCACCGGGTTCTGGTTCACGGTGTCGGCGAGAGCAATGCGTGCCTCTGCCAGAGCGGCCTCGTGTACATATTCAATATAGCTGTTCTCCTGGGCGGCCTGATGGGCTTTTGCGGCGGCGAGCCGTGCCACGGTCAAAATGGTGCCCTCGGTGGGGTTGCCCACGGCCTTGTAGGCGGCATCCACGCCGGATTGCAGTGCCTCGGCCCAAAGTACGCCGTTGCACTCGGTGCTGCCCTTGAGCTTTTTGTTGATGCCCTTCATTAAAAGGGAGAGAATGACGCCGGAATTGCCCCGGCCGCCCCGCAGGGTGGCGGAAGCCGTGGTAGAAGCGGCCTTTTCCAGGCTCGGCTCCTCCAGCTTGCGCAGGTCGGCGGCGGCTGCGCCGATGGTCATGGACATATTGGTGCCGGTGTCGCCGTCGGGCACCGGGAACACATTCAGCTCGTTCAGTGCGTTTTTATTCTGCTCGATTGCGGCGGCTGCATTGATGATGAGCCGGCGAAAATCGGCCCCGTTGATTGTTTGCCTCACTGTTATCTATACCTCCGAACCCTATCAGCCCACCATCATGGAGTCGATGTGTACATTCACGGCCCGAACCTCGGTGCCGGTACACTTGTTCACCACATAGCGCACCTCGGAAATAATGGCGTTGCCAACGGCCACCAAATTCACGCCGCTGTCCACCATAATATGCAGATGGATGGAAATACTGTCGTCCTCGTGGAACTCCACACGCACGCCCTTGGCCAAAGACTCCTTGCGCAGCAGATGGTACAGCCCGTCGCTCACCGACC
This sequence comes from uncultured Oscillospiraceae bacterium, assembly GCA_964383485.1. Classification (GTDB taxonomy): domain Bacteria; phylum Bacillota; class Clostridia; order Oscillospirales; family Oscillospiraceae; genus Faecousia. The sequence goes on along the minus strand of CAYLHM010000180.1, from coordinate 558 downwards.
GGGCGGCCATGCCCTTGACACCGAAGCAGTTGGTGGCGGCGGTGCCGGCGATGTCGGTGTACACGCCGGTGCGAATGGACACGCTGCCCAGCTCATTTTCCTGTCTGATCATGCTTGCTCCTCCTTAAACCATGCTCTGCTCCCAGCAGTCGGGAGCGGTGAGGCCCAGCATCTTCACCACCGTGGGGGCCACATTCGCCAGGCCGTATTTGCCGTCCTTGATGACCCAGTCGTGATCCCGGTCGTAGATGATGAACGGCACGGGGTTCAGGGAGTGGGCCGTGCGGATGGAGGTCTTGCCCTTCTTGGTTTCGGTCATTTGGTCGGCGTTGCCGTGGTCGGCGGTGATCAGCACGGTGTAGCCGTAGCGGTCGGCGGCCTCCAGAATGGCCTTCAGGCCGCTGTCCACGCACTCCACGGCGTAGACCACCGCCTCCATCACGCCGGTGTGGCCCACCATGTCGCCGTTGGGGTAGTTGCAGCGCAGGAACTCATATTTTTTGGAGGCCATGGCATCCACCATGTGCTGGGTGATCTCCTTGGACTTCATCGCCGGGG
>CAYLHM010000179.1:0-2530 GCA_964383485.1 uncultured Oscillospiraceae bacterium | reverse complement strand
CTGCTGGCCCATGTGGATGCCGGGAAGACCACCCTGTCCGAAGCGCTGCTGTACGAAAGCGGCGGGCTGCGAAGCCTGGGCCGGGTGGATCACGGCACCGCCTGCCTGGACACCCACGCCCTGGAGCGCCAGCGGGGCATCACCATTTTTTCCAAGCAGGCTCGGCTGGAGACCCCCAGCCTGGCCCTCACCCTCATCGACACCCCCGGCCATGTGGATTTCTCCGCCGAGGCCGAACGGGTGCTGCCGGTGCTGGACTGCGCCGTGCTGGTGATCAGCGGCAGCGAGGGCGTCCAGGCCCACAGCCTGACCCTGTGGCGGCTGCTGGAGCATTATGCAGTCCCCACCTTCCTGTTCATCAACAAAATGGATCTGGCCGGGGCGGACAAGGCCCGTATTTTAGAGGATCTCCGCCGCCTTAGCCCGGCCTGTGTGGATTTTACCGGCCGGGAGGAGGCGATGGAGGCCGCCGCACTGTGTGACGAGGCCCTGCTGGAGCAGTATTTGGCCAGCGGCAGCATTTCCGCCGGGAATATTCAGGGCCTGGTGGCCCAACGGAAGCTCTTCCCCTGCTGCTTCGGCTCCGCCCTGCATCTGGAGGGCGTGACCGAGCTGCTGGGCCTGCTGGAGGATTACGCACCCCGGCGGTCGCCCCTGCCCGGCTTTGGGGCACTGGTATATAAAATTTCCAGGGATCCCCAGGGCGCCCGGCTCACCTGGCTGAAGATCCGGGGCGGCAGTCTGTCTGTGCGCCAATCTATGTGTTATGTAAATCAAAAGGGAGAGCCCGTGGAGGAAAAGCTCCAGCAGCTCCGCCTGTACTCCGGCGACCGCTTTACCGCAGTCGAGGAGGCGGCCGCCGGGCAGACCGTGGCCGTCACCGGTCTGAGCGCCAGCTTCATCGGCCAGGGCCTGGGCCTGTGTCCCAACACGCCGGGCACCCTGCTGGAGCCCATCATGACCTACCGGGTGGTGCTGCCCCAGGGGCAGGACCCCGCCGCTGTGCTGCCCAAGCTGCGCCAGCTGGAGGAAGAAGACCCCCTGCTCCACCTGGTGTGGGCGGACGGCCAAATTCAGGTACGCATCATGGGCCGGGTGCAGATCGAGGTGCTGGAAAGCCTGGCACGGGAGCGCTTCGGCCTGGAGCTTCGGCTGGAGTCCGGGCGTATTTTTTATAAGGAAACCATCGAAAACACCGTGGAGGGCGTGGGACACTATGAGCCGCTGCGCCACTATGCCGAGGTGCATCTGCTTTTGGAGCCGCTGCCCCCGGGCAGCGGACTGGAATTTGCCACCGCCTGCTCCACGGATCTGCTGGATGCCAACTATCAAAATCTGGTGCTGACCCACATGGCGGAAAAGACCCACCTGGGCGTACTCACCGGCTCCCCCATCACCGACCTGCGGCTGACCCTGCTGGCCGGCCGGGCGCACCTGAAGCACACCGAGGGCGGCGACTTCCGCCAGGCTACCTACCGGGCCATTCGCCAGGGGCTGATGCAGGCGCAGTCCGTGCTTCTGGAGCCGTGGTACCGCTTCACCCTGACCCTGCCCACCGAGCAGCTTGGCCGGGCCATCACCGATATCCGCAGCATGAGCGGCAGCTTTGAGGACCCCGAGCGCATGGGCAGCTTTTCCTGCCTGCGGGGCCGGGTGCCTGCTTCCGAGCTGGGGGATTATGCGGCCCAGGTGGCGGCCTATACCCAGGGCCGGGGGCGGCTCCAGCTGGCGCTGGACGGCTATGCTCCCTGCCACAACGCCCAGGCGGTCATTGCGCAGCGGGCCTATGACCCGGAGGCCGACCTGCCCAACACGCCGGACTCGGTGTTCTGCGCCCACGGGGCGGGCTTCACGGTGAAATGGGACCGGGTGCCGGACTATATGCACCTGGAAAGCGGGCTGAAGCAGGACAAGCCGCCCCAGCTCATCCCCCGGAACCTGCGCCTGGACGACCGGGAGCTGGAGGCCATTATGGAGCGGGAGTTCGGCCCCATCAAGCGGCCCCGGTACACCGGCGGAAGCGCCCGGGCGGAAGAAGCGGAGCGGCCCGTCGCCCCGCCCCGGAGCCACTACTACATTGTGGACGGCTACAATCTGCTGTTTGCCTGGCCGGAGGCCGCCGAAACAGCGAAAACCGACCTCTCCGCCGCCCGGCGCATGGTGATGGATGCCCTTTCCAGCTTCGCCGGGTACCGAATGTGCAAAATTATTTTGGTATTTGACGGCTATAAAGTGCCGGGAAATCCCGGCGAAAAGCTGCAATTTCACAACATTCAGGTGGTATATACCAAGGAAAACGAGACCGGCGACCGCTATATGGAGGCCCTGATGCAGAAAATCGGCAGCAACGCTCTGGTGCATCTGGTCAGCTCCGATGCCCTGGTGCAGCTGGCCGGTCTGCGCTGCGGCATTCTGCGCTTATCCGCCCGGGAGCTGCTGGAGGAGCTGGAGCGCACCCGCGAAGAAATGCGCCGGCATTTCCAGAGCGTGTCAAAAAGCCCATAAAACAAGCTGTCATTGCGAACCAGTG
>CAYLHM010000178.1:0-2533 GCA_964383485.1 uncultured Oscillospiraceae bacterium | reverse complement strand
TAAATAAAGAGGTAAACATCCATGAAACTTCTGAAAAAGATCCTGTCCTACTGCTTCATCATGTTCATTGCCGGCATCAGCGCCATGAGCTACGAGCTGTTCGTGTTCCCCAACAACTTCGCCCCCTCCGGGCTGAACGGCCTTTGCACCCTGTTCCAGCACATCACCGGCATCAGCATGGGCTACCTGAGCCTGCTGCTGAATTTGCCCCTGGCCTTTCTGGTTTACAAGAAAATCAGCCGCACCCTGGCCGTCCGGGCGCTATTGTATGTGGCGACCTTCTCCACCATCCTGCTGGCGCTGGACAAGGTGGATCTCAGCGGCATCGCCTATGTCACCGAAAACGGCACCAGCACCATCATCGGCCCTCTGGTGGCCGGCATCATCAGCGGCTTTACCAACTTTATCCTGCTGAAAGCCGGCTGCTACACCGGCGGCACGGAATACATCGCCTCCCTGATCCACAAATCCCGCCCGGATTTCAACTTTTTCTGGACATCTTTCTCCCTGAACATCGTGGTGGCGGTGGTGTCGTTTTTTGTGTATGGCTACCGCCTGGAGCCGGTGCTGATGTGCGTGCTGTACTGCTTCATGGCAAGCACCGTGATGGACCGCATGAATAAGAGCGGCCGCAGCGCCGTGCGCTTTGAGATCATCACCGGCCAGCCGGAGGAGCTTTCCAAGGCCATTATCGAGCGGCTGCACCACAGCGCCACCCTGCTGCCCGGCCGGGGGGCGTTCCGGGGCCAGCCCACCAGCGTGATCATCTGCGTGGTGAACCGCACCCAGGCCGCTCTGCTCTCCGCCATTATCCGGGAATTTCCCGGCAGCTTTGCCGTTGTCAGCCAGGTCAGCGATGTGGTGGGCAATTTCAAGCACCTGGACAACCAGGGCCGCCCGGAACAGAACATTCTGGACGAGGGCGAAGGCACGGGGATCTGAAAAACCTCTTCTATAAAGCCGCAGGCGGTTGCTTTTTTTGCCGCTCTGGCCGGGGACCTTCCGGCCGGGGCGGCTTTTTGCGGAAAAAACGACAAAAAAGCCTTGTCTTTTACTGAGAAATATGCTAAAATATACGGTGAGAGAATAGGCGCATTGTATATGGATTTTCGCTTCTTCTGCTACTGCGGTTCCTTTACACGCTCAACCGGCTTTTGCGCACTATAAACTGCTTTCCAACTGAATAGAGCATTTTTACTTACGAAAGGAGCCGTTTCATGTACGCATCAAGCTATGTCTGGGCAAAAATCTATGGCTATATGGTCGACCGCCTCAGCGACACCATCGTTTCCAACTGGTTCGACGATGTGGAAGTGGTGGAGCTGAACGACAACAACCTCATTCTCCACGCCTCCGACGATTTCCGCCGGGAAACCATTCAAAACCGCTGCAAAATGTACATTGAGGACGCCCTCAAGGAGATCTTCAACTCCAGCGCCAAGCTCATCGTCCTCAGCGACACCGAGCTGGAGGAGCGCAACGCCCATGCCCACAGCAAAAGCGCTATGGACTTCAACCCCCAGTACAATTTCGACAATTTCGTGGTGGGTTCCTCCAACCGCTTCGCCCACGGGGCGGCGGTGGCGGTGACCAACCACCCCGGCGAAGCCTACAACCCCCTGTTCATCTACGGCCCCCCCGGCGTGGGCAAGACCCATCTGCTCTACGCCATCGCCAACGGCCTGCGGCAGAATAACCCGGACATGAACATCGTCTACACCAAGGGCGAACAGTTCACCAACGAGCTGATCGACGCCATCTCCCGGAACAAAACCATCGAATTTCGGAACAAATACCGGGAGGTAGACCTGTTTTTGATCGACGATATTCAGTTCATCGCCGGAAAAAATTCCACAGAGGAGGAATTTTTCAACACCTTTAACAAGCTCTACGAGGAACACAAGCAGATCGTCATGACCTCCGACCGGCGGCCCAGCGATATGCCCACCCTGTCCGACCGCCTGCGCACCCGGTTTGAATGGGGCCTGCTGGCGGACATTCAGCCCCCGGATTACGAGACCCGCATGGCCATTCTGCGGAACAAGGCGAAAAATCTGGGCCTGAACCTCAGCGACGATGTGTGCAACTATATTGCCATCAATGTGACCAACAATGTGCGGCAGATCGAGGGCACGGTGAAGAAGATCATGGCCTACCGGGATATGAACAATATGCCCCTGGATCTGCCCAATATCTCCAGAGCCATCGACGATATGTTTAAGCTGGAAGGCAGCGCCCTGCCCACGCCCAGCCTGATCATCAGCCAGGTGTGCAAATTCTACGGGGTGGACGAGATGCTGCTCCGCTCCACCCGCAAGACCAAGGGCATTGCCGAGGCCCGGCAGGTGGCCATGTATCTGCTGCGCACCATGACCAACGCCACCCAAAGCGATGTGGGCCAGGAGTTCGGCCGGGACCACTCCACAGTGGTTTACGGTATTCAAAAGGTGGAGGAGCGCTTAAAAAGCGGCGACGAGACCCTAAAAGCCGCCATCCGGGACATTACGGCCAATATCAACGCCTGCTTGTGAGA
>CAYLHM010000177.1:0-2542 GCA_964383485.1 uncultured Oscillospiraceae bacterium | reverse complement strand
GAAGTTCTGCACACTGCACCCTCTCAGTCACGGCTTCGCCGTGCCAGCTCCCCCAAAGGGGGAGCCTTTGGTGCGGATTTCAAAACCGTAAGCGGGCAGGCCCGCATTGGGCTTCTCCGTCCCGTTCACCCGGAGGACGGCGGTTTGCCCATCGCTTTGCCGGGTGAGGGTCAAAATGCCCCCCTCCTCCGTTATGCGGAAGCTGCCCCGGGACAGGGCCGGTTCCTTTTTCAGCCGGCACAGGCGCCTGATGAGGTCGAGGGTCTCCGTGTCCCAGTCGGCCCGGTTCCAGTCGAAGCAGCGGCGGCAGTCCGGGTCGAAACCGCCCTCCATGCCGATCTCGTCCCCATAGTAGATGCAGGGAATGCCGGGGTAGAAGAACTGGATCGCCGCAGCGGCACGGAAGCGCCGGGCATCCCCCCCGACCCGGGTGCGAAAACGGTCGGTATCGTGGCTGCCCAGCAAATTCAGCATTTTTTCGCTGGCGGCAACGCTGAAGCTGTGGTACAGCCGCACCAGGCGGTCCCGGAAGCCCGCCGGATCCAGGGTCCCAAAGGCCAGCAGATCCAGGCAGGCCTTGGTCAGTCCGTAGTTCATAATGCCGTCGTACTCGTCCCCGTTCAGATATCGCACCGCCCGGTGCCAATCCTCCCCGATGATGACGGCATCCGCCCGGCAGGCCAGTACCCGCTCCCGGAAGGCCCGGAGAAAGCGGTGGGAGATCTCGTCCGACACATCCAGCCGCCAGGCATCCACGCCGAACTCCTCCATCCACTGCACCGCCACCCGGCTGAAATAGTCGATCACCGCCGGGTTGCCCGTGTTCAGCTTGGGCATATACCGCACACTGCCAAAGGTTTTGTAGCTGCCGTCGGCATTCCACAGGAACCAGTCATAGTAGGGCGAGGCCGGGCCGTTCTTCCGGGCATCCCGGAAAAAGGGGTGCTGCCAGGAGCAGTGGTTGAACACGCCGTCCAGCATCACCCGGATGCCCCGGCTGTGGGCCGCCTGGATCAGCGCCCGCAGAGCCTCGTTCCCGCCGAAGGCCGGATCCACCCGCTCATAGTCGGTGGTGTCGTACTTGTGATTGCTGGGGGCGCAGAACACCGGGTTGAGGTACAGCAAATTCACGCCCAGCTCCTGCAAATAGGGCAGTTTTTCCCGGATGCCCGCCAGATCGCCGCCGTAGAAGCTCTTGGGCGTGGGCGGCGCTCCCCAGGGGGCGTTGACATAGCTCTGGTCCTTTGGTTCCGAGCCGATGGCAAAGCGCTCCGGGAAAATTTGGTAGCACACCGCTCCGCGCACCCACTCCGGCACGGTCATGGCATCGCAGGGGAACTGGGAGGTGTACTGGAAGAAGCAAAAATAGCCCAGGCTGTGGTCGAAGGTATCCGTCAGCCCCTCCTCGGACAGATAGCGCCGCTGGCCATCGGTGCAGTCCAGCTCAAAAATATAGGCGAAGCGGGTGTCCGTCAGGGGCACGGCCACGCTGTAATATTCGGTCTCCCCATCCGTAAAGCGAAGTTCCATGGGGGCCGTTTCCCGGCAGCGGTGCCACCTGTTTTTGTTGCAGTTGTAGAGCAGTCTGGCCGAGCGGATCAGCCCTTTTTGTACCCGGAAACGCAGATACATCTGCCCGTCCAGGGGGCAGGCATCCACCGTTCCGGGGGTGTGTGAAATGGAAAGTTGGTACATAAGCCACCTCGCTTGACAGCTTTGTTTTGGTGTGGTAAAATAAGGATATGATGAAAAGAAAGTACACAATGAAGGACATTGCCGCCGAATGCGGCGTTTCCACCGCCACGGTTTCCTATGTCCTCAACGATGTGCCAAATCAGTCCATAAGCGCAGCAACCAAGAAGCGGATCCTGCATTTTGCCAACATGGTTGGCTATGTGTCCAGCGCCAGCGCCAGAGCCCTGGCCACCGGGCGCACGAACAACCTGGGCGTGTATGTCCCCCACTGCGGGAACAGCGCCCATAAGCAGCGACTGCTCCAAGCCTTGGCGGAGGAGGCCGAAAAGGCTGGCTACCATCTGGTTCTGCTCACCGGGAAATGCCTGACCCAGCAGGTCACCAATGTGGATGCGGTTTTTGCCATCGATATTTCGGGAGATGAATTTGCGACCCTGGGCGACAACTGCTTTGTTCCCCTGCTGTACCTGGACGGGCAGACGGGAAACGGACTGTTCTACTGCATCAGCTTTGACGCCATGGCCCTCCGGGAACAGGCCTTGCAGAAAAGCGGCTGCACCAGGGCCGTCCTAGCCTGCGACCCGGTGCAAAGTGCGGACTATCGCCGCTATTTGGAGGGCTGCTTTGATGGCCTTGTCACCGTGGAGGAGGCTTTGGAGCGCTCCTGGGACGGTGACACCGTTGTTCTGCTGCCCCGCTCCCAGAGGGCGCAGGCGCATACGCTGTGCGCAGATGACCTGGAGCTGTGCTACCGGGATTACGCACGCACCGCCGTGGAGACTGCCGTCAGGGCCATTGCAAGAGATGAGAGCCTGGAGGCCCACCATATCCGCATTTCAGGGAACAG
>CAYLHM010000176.1:0-2584 GCA_964383485.1 uncultured Oscillospiraceae bacterium | reverse complement strand
GATTTTTTAGCCGGCCCTTGCGAATGGCAGCCTTGACAGGGACAGCGGTCTGTGCTATACTAAATAAAATATGGATACGAGGGGGAATTGCCTTGCGCAGCTATATTGGCATCGACCTGGGGACTTCAGCGGTGAAGCTGCTGCTGGTCGCTGAAAACGGGTGTATTTTGAACACCGTCACCAGGGAATATCCGCTGCATTTTCCGCACCCCGGCTGGTCGGAGCAGGACCCGGCGGACTGGTGGCAGGGCGTGCAGGACGGCATCGGGGCGCTTTTGCAGGGCTTTGACCCGACCCAGGTGGCGGCCATCGGCTGCGGCGGGCAGATGCACGGCCTGGTGGCCCTGGACGAAAACGATCAGGTGATCCGCCCGGCCATTTTGTGGAACGACGGCCGCACGGCCCAGGAGGTGGACTACCTCAATGAAACCGTGGGCAGGGATTATCTGTCGAAGCACACCGCCAACATCGCTTTTGCGGGCTTTACGGCCCCGAAGCTCCTGTGGATGCAGAAAAACGAGCCGGAGCAGTTCGCAAAAATTGCCAAAATCATGCTGCCCAAGGATTACATCAACTATTGCCTCACCGGGGTGCATTGCTCCGACTATTCCGATGCCTCCGGGATGCTCCTGCTGGATGTGCAGCACAAATGCTGGAGCCGGGAGATGCTGGAGCTGTGCGGCCTGCGTGAGGAGCAGATGCCTGCGCTCTATGAGAGCCACCAGGTGGTGGGCACCCTGAAGCCGGCGCTGGCGGCACGGCTGGGACTTTCCCCGGCGGTGCGCGTTGTTGCCGGTGCCGGTGACAATGCGGCGGCTGCTGTGGGCACCGGCGTGGTCGGCCCCGGCGGCTGCAACATCAGCCTGGGCACTTCGGGAACCGTGTTTATTTCGTCGGACCGGTTCGGTGTGGATCCCAACAACGCCCTCCACGCCTTTGCCCATGCCGACGGCGGCTGGCACCTCATGGGCTGTATGCTCTGCGCCGCCTCCTGCAACAAGTGGCTGTGCGAGGAAATTCTCCACACCACGGACTATGCCGCCGAGCAGGCGGACATTTCGGAGGAGCGGCTGGGGAACAACCATGTGTTTTTCCTGCCCTATCTCATGGGCGAGCGCAGCCCCATCAACGACACCAATGCCCGTGGAACCTTGATCGGCATGACCATGGACACCACCCGTGCCGATCTGGTGCAGGCCGTGCTGGAGGGCGTGGCCTTTGCCATTCGGGACTGCGTGGAGGTGGCCAAATCTCTGGGCATTTCCATTCCCAAGGCCCGGATTTGCGGCGGCGGCAGCAAATCCGCCCTGTGGCGCAGGATTTTCGCCAATGTGCTGGGGATCCCTCTGGAGATGGTGAAAACCGAGCAGGGGCCGGGCTACGGCGGCGCCATGCTGGCCATGGTGGGCTGCGGACAGTTTGAAAGCGTTCAGGCTGCGGCAGATGCTCTGGTGGAGGTGGCCGCAACGGTGCAGCCCGAGCCGGAGCTGACAGGGCGCTATGAGGAGCGCTACCGCCGGTTCCAGCGCATCTATCCCGCCTGCAAGGAACTCTTTGCGGCGCTGAAATAAGGAGAATGCCATGAAAATTTACTCTGTTTTCGACCCGGAATTTAAGCCCTACGGGCAGATCGTGGAGGGACTGGAGCAGGCCAAGGGAGAAATTCTGGCGGTTTTGGCCAAGACCCCGCTGCCGGAGGCCACAGACTATGTCCCCGGCGACCCGAATTTGGAGGCGCTGCCCGCCTGCAATACCATCAGGGACCACTGCTTCGGCGGTATGCCGGTGCAGCTGGGCTGGTGCAACGGCCACAATACCCGCCTGAACTGCCTGGAATACCACCGGGACAGCGAGTTCAACCTGGGCACCGAGGATTTTGTTCTGCTCCTTGCCCGGCAGGAGGAGATCGCGGACGGACTTCTGGACACGGCCAAGGTGAAGGCCTTCCGGGTGCCCGCCGGTGTGCTGGTGGAGGTCTATGCCACCACGATGCACTATGCCCCCTGCCATGTGGACCCTGAAAAGGGCTTCCGGGTGCTGGTGGCCCTGCCCAAGGGCACGAACACCGAGCGCCCGTCGGCGGAAAACGCCACGCCGGAGGATGCCCGGCTCTGGGCACGGAACAAATGGCTGCTGGCCCATCCGGAGTCCGGCGAGGCAAAAGCTGGCGCATATACCGGCCTGACCGGTGAAAATATAGACATCGCAAATTTATAAAAGCAAAGGAGAAAAAATGAAGATGAACATTCCGGAAGTAAAGCTGGGCATTATTGCCGTTTCCCGGGACTGCTTCCCCATCGCCCTGTCGCAGCAGCGGCGGAAGAATATTGTGGCCGCCTATGGCGAGGGGCTGTACGAATGCCCCGTCACCGTGGAGAACGAGCAGGATGCCCTGAATGCCCTGGCCGATGTGGAACAGGCCGGGTGCAACGCCCTGGTGGTGTTCCTGGGCAACTTCGGGCCGGAGACCCCGGAGACCCTGCTGGCCCAGAAATTCAGCGGCCCGGTGATGTATGCGGCTGCCGCCGGGGGTGACGGTGACCTGATCAACGGCCGTGGCGATGCCTATTGCGGGATGCTGAAC
>CAYLHM010000175.1:0-2592 GCA_964383485.1 uncultured Oscillospiraceae bacterium | reverse complement strand
GCAATAAAGAGTAAAAAATCAAAAATGGACTGGAAATTTCCGCTGAGCTGTGCTATAATAAATTACAGTATGCGCAAAATGAGCGGAAAGGGGAGATCGGCATGGAATGGAGCCTGCTTCAAAGCCTGTTTTATGGCTTTGTGTCGGGTCTGACAGCGTTTTTGCCGGTTTCTTCCGACACCCACGGCTATATAATTGCCCAGTTCTACGGGGCCGGGGAAGAGACGGCGCTGTTCCGTCTCCTTTGCAGGGCGGCGAGCCTGGTGGCAGTGTTGATCGCCTGCCGCAGCAGCCTGGCCCGTCTGCGCCGGGAGCGGAGGCTGGCTGCACAGATTACACGCCGGCGGCAGCATCAGCTCGACCGCAGAAGTCTGCTGGATGGCCGGGTACTGCGCACGGCTGCGCCGGTTCTGATCGTCACGGGCCTTGTCTGCTGCCTGGCGCCCAGGGAGCGGCTGTGGCTGACGGTTGCGCTGCTGCTGGTGAACGGCGGCGTGCTGCTGTATTGCAGCTTCCGGCCCATCGGCAACAAAAATTCTCAGTCCATGTCCGCTCTGGATGCGGCGCTTTTGGGCCTTTGCGGCGGATTGGGCGTACTGCCCGGGCTGTCGGGCATCGGCCTGATGGTGTCGGCCTGCCGCCTGCGGGGCGGGGATCGGAGCTACGCTCTGGAAATGGCCCTGCTGCTGTGCATTCCGCTGCTGATTTTACTGGCGGCGCTGGACACCTATGCCCTGCTTGCGGCGGGGCTGATGCTGTCGCTGAAGTGGGTGATATGCTACATTTTTGCGGCACTGGCGGCGCTGCTGGGTGCCTATGCGGGCATTTCCGCCATGCGCTTTCTGGCAGTACATACAGATCTGTCCGGATTTGCCTACTACTGCTGGGGTGCGGCGCTGTTCCTGTTCCTGCTCTATCTCGTTGTATAAGAAGGAGGCTTTCGTATGGCAGATAAAAAAACGAAATCCCAGGCCGAGCGGGCCGCAGCGGCAAAAAAGCCTGCCGGCTCCAAAAAGACGGCCAGCAATCAGTCCAAGAATAAGAAGGATCCCAAGACCGAAAAGCCGGAAAATTCCCATGGCGGCATCCCTCTGCGGGTGCTGTCATCGGCCCTGTGCCTGGTGCTGTTTGTCCTGTTTTTCGTCATGTTCCTAAACCCGGACGGGGCGCTGATCTGGCTGATCCAGGGCTTTGTGCTGGGGCTGATGGGAAAGGTCGGCTTTTATGTGGCGATCCCGGCCCTGCTGTACTTATTCATCATTCAGGCGTTCAGCGGCAGGCGGCCGGTGATCCTGCGCAGTGTGTGCCTGATCTGCTTCGTGCTGATCTGCGGCTGCATTCCGCAGCTCTCCATGGACACGGCCTCGCTGCCCACCGGCTGGAAGCTGCTCCTGGCTCTGTATCAGGGGGGCAGCCTGGGCACCACGGCGGGCCTGCTCTGCGGCGGTCTGGGGCTGCTGCTGAAATGGCTGTGCGGCACGGTAATTTCCTACATTGTGCTGATCGTGGCGGCGATTTTTACCTTCCTGGCCTCTATTCAGATCACCGTTCCCAGCATCATTCGGGCCGTGCAGAACCGCCCCAGGGCCGAGTGGGAGCAGGATGAGGAGCCGGAGGAGGCTCCAGAGCCTGCGGCGCTGGTCGTGAACCATCTGGCCAACAAGCGTATTGAACATATTGAAAACAAACGCCGTGTTCAGGCGGAGCAGGCGCAGATCGACATTCCTCTGGATGATGACCAGGCTGCTCAGGCCGGGGACAGGCCCAAGCGCAAGCAGACCCGCCGCCAGGCGGAGCTGTTCAGCCAGATCGACGGCGATGTGGAGGAGCCTGTGGCTGCCGCCAAAAAAGCCGTAGAGCCCCAGGGCGATGCGGATGCGGATTTCATCGTGCCTATGCCCCCGGCGGAACCTGTACCGGCGGAACCCCTGCCGCCCAATGTGAGCAGCCTGGAGCCGGTGCCGGAAAAGATGCCCGTCTTTGAAAAGACGGAGCCTGCTGCTCCCATTGCCCCCGTTGCCCCGGTGGCCCAGGAGCAGCCCGCCAAGGTCACGGCCAAGCAGGCCCGTGCCGCCGAAGCGGAGGTGGCCGCCGAGATTGCCCAGGCCGAGGCCGAGGTGAAGATCGAGTACCGTTTCCCGCCGGTGGATCTGCTGAGCCTGCCCCAGCGCAGCGCTCAGGACGGGACTGCGGAAATGCGGGAGAATACCCGCCGCCTGAACGAAACCCTGGCCAGCTTTAAGATCGAGGCCCATATCATCAATGTCACCCGCGGCCCCAGTGTCACCCGCTACGAGGTGGAGCTGGACAAGGGCGTGCGCCTGAACAAAATCACCGGCTGTGCCGATGATATTGCCCTGAGCCTGGGCGCTCCCGGCGTGCGCATTGCCGCTGTGCCCGGAAAAATTTCCGTGGTGGGTGTTGAGGTGCCCAACCGGGCCGTGACCACCGTTTCTCTGCGGGAGGTCATCGACTCCCCGGCCTTTAAGCGGGCCAAATCCAAATCCTCCTTTGCCGTGGGCAAGGACATCGCCGGAAACTGCATCGTGGGCAATATTTCCAAGCTGCCCCATATGCTCATCGCCGGCACCA
>CAYLHM010000174.1:0-2635 GCA_964383485.1 uncultured Oscillospiraceae bacterium | reverse complement strand
TCCCCTACGGCACCTCCTATATGACCGACCGCAGGACGGGGGTGTACAACCAGATCGTCTCCCGGATCGGGCGGAAGAAATACCTGATCGCCAAGTACGCGGCGGTGTTCGTCACCGGCGGGCTGGTGGTGGCACTGACGGTCCTGGTCGCCCTGCTGGCGGACGCCATGGTGCTGCCCTTCTGGAAGGTGCATCTGACCACGATCCAGGTGGTCCAAAACGGCGCATTTCTTTCGGCGCTCTACTACGCCCATCCCTGGCTCCACGCCCTGTGCTGGTGCCTGGTGCTGTTCTGCATCGGAGGAAGCGTGGCCTGCCTGACCTTCTTCGCCTGGACGGGCCTGCGGCTGCGGGCGCTGGTGGCGGTGATCCCCTTTGCCGTGTTTTTCGTGATCTCTACGATCGTGAGCCGGCTGGTCAATGCGGGTCTCATTCCAAGCTCTGATCTCACGAATACGATCGGCACGCTGCTCTATTCGGTGAGCGTGAGTCAAAATACGGGCCTCGTGCCCCTGATCATTGCCGCTGTCATCACGGTCATTACCTTCATCGCGGCCTATATCCAGGTGGTGCGCCATGAACTGGACTAAGGTTTATGCCCACGACATTCGCAGCGGCCTGCTTCGGTGGCGGTACCTGCTGGTCCCGGCGCTGGTGATCCTGGAGTGCTTCTATCTGGGCGATCTTGCCGCACTGGGCGGGCTCCGTCCAACGCTGGGGGATATGCTGCTGTATGCCTTTCGGGGGCAGGAGCCGGTGGTCGGCTCCGGCTTGCAGGATCTGCAGCTTCCCCTGTCCTGGCTCCTTATTACAGGGGGCATCCTGCTGCTGAATTTGGACTATATGCTCTACGACCTGACCAACGCCGGGCAGCAGGTGATCCTGCGCAGCGGCAGCAGGACGGGCTGGTTCCTGGGCAAGTGCCTGTGGAACCTGCTGAGCGTGGCGCTGTGCTTTGCCGCCATAGCCCTCACCGCCGCAGTGGGTACGCTCTATTTTGGCGGGAAGCTCTCCCTCCAGAACACCCCCGCGCTGAGCGATGAGCTGTTCGGCAAGTATGTGGTGGAGGAGATCACGCTTACCCCCTGGCAGACGCTGATGGCGGGCTTCATAGCACCTTTTGTGACGGTGGCGGCGCTGAGTATGCTCCAGATGACCCTGTGCCTGTTTATGAAGCCCATATTCAGCTTCCTGATCTGTGAGGTGCAGCTTATTCTGGCGATTTTCTGGAAATCGCCTTTCTGCCTGGGCGAGGGCGCCATGGTCATGCGCAGCGCCTGGACAGCCACGGCGGACTATTTCGGCCCGGAGTATGCGGGCGTCAGCACCTATGTGTCGGCTGCGTTTGCGCTGGCTGTGCTTATTGCCTGCGTGGTCGCCGGGACGGTCAAGTTCCGCCACACAGATATACTGGGATTGGAGGAGTAAGCCCTATGCTTATTGAGATCAAGGATGTGACAAAAACCATCAAAGGCGCACAGATCCTGGACAAGGTGAGCCTGGAATTCAAAAGCGGCGTTATTTACGGCCTTCAGGGGCCGAACGGGTCGGGAAAGACCATGCTGATGCGCCTGGTATCGGGCCTCATCCGGCCGACGAAAGGCGAGGTACTCATTGACGGGAAGCAGCTGGGGAAGGATCTCGATTTTCCGCCCTCCGTGGGGCTGCTCATTGAAAATCCCGCTTTCCTGCCGTCCTACACCGGCAAGCGCAATCTGGAGCTTCTGGCGCAGCTTCAAAACCGAATTGGCGAGGAGGAGATCTGCCAGGCGATCCGGGATGTGGGGCTCGACCCCGCAGACAAGCGCAAGTATCGGAAATACTCTCTTGGCATGAAGCAGCGCTTAGGTCTGGCTGCGGCTATCATGGAGAAGCCGGAGCTTCTGCTGCTGGACGAGCCCACCAATGCCTTGGATGAGAGCGGCGTTGCGGAGATCGGTCAGCTCGTTCGGCGGGAACGGGATCGCGGGGCGCTGGTGATCGTGGCCTGCCACGACAAGGAACTCCTTGAAGATTTGGCCGATGAGATCTACACCGTAGCGGAGGGCCATGTGGAGAGGAGGGCCTCATGAAAAAGCGTACCAGAAATCTGCTCATTGCGGCAGCGGTGCTGATCGTAGCCGGCCTGTGGATCTGGCGGTTCGTGACGATCAACAACTATTACCACGGGCTTGCCGGCGAGCAGGAGGAGGATGTCGTGTATTCCATGGGCGACATTGTGCCCACGAAAACCGATGGGTACTCCATTCGGGTGGACAGCCTTGAGTTTTTGGAATACGAGGATGTGGATCCCGAGCTTTTTGAGCAAACCTATGCCTACAGGTACAACCTGGAGGGCAAGTATGCCCTTCTGCACATCACGCTGTTTAATGTGGACAGTGACAAAAATCAAATGGATCTCAGCAGCCTGAAAATGCGGGGGGAGGATACCATTTTCACGGAGGAATCCGTGCTTTTGACCGGCCTCAATTCGAGCCTGAAGGGGGGCTATGCGACCTTGGACAAAGGGGAGAGCGCATCCTTTGTGATCCCCTTCGATGTTTTTAAGGAGCAGCTTCCAACGGCCTGGAAGCACCTGAGCCGCTATTCCATGTATCTGAATTTGTCGATTCATTCGGATATCCGTGTCCAGTGA
>CAYLHM010000173.1:1415-2636 GCA_964383485.1 uncultured Oscillospiraceae bacterium | reverse complement strand
ATGAATTGTATGACGCCGCCAACTGTGAAAAGGAAAAGCTGGTGGTTCCCGGCGCTGACCATACACTTTCTTATCAGAAAGACCCGGATCTGTACTGGAACACCGTGAAAAAATTTGTAGAAAAATATCTGTAACTGAGTGCGGCGCAGCGATCGGCGCTGAGGCACCATACAAAAATTAGGGCTGGTATTGCAGGGAGAAGTGTGCTATAATGGGGAAAACGAACACTGCGGAGGCCCTGCTGTATGAACTACGCTGAAATCAAAAAATGCGACATTGCCAACGGCCCCGGTGTGCGGGTGAGCCTGTTTGTATCCGGCTGCACCCGCCACTGCAAGGGCTGCTTCAACCAGGTGGCCTGGGATTTTGCCTATGGCAAGGAATTTACAAAGGAAACCGTTGAAATGCTCATGGATATGCTCCGCCCGGCCTATATCCGGGGCCTGACCCTGCTGGGGGGCGAACCCTTTGAACCGCAGAACCAAGGCCCGCTGCTGGAGCTGCTCAAGCGGGTGCGGGAGGAGCTGCCGGAAAAGAATATTTGGGCGTTTTCCGGCTACATATTTGAAAAGGATATTCTGTCCGGCCGTTTGGGGGACACCTCGGACTTTCTGCGCTGCCTGGATGTGCTGGTGGACGGCCCCTATATCGAGGAGCAGCGGAACCTGAGCCTGCGCTTCCGAGGCTCGGAAAACCAGCGCCTGATTGATGTTCCGGCCTCCCTGGCTCAAGGGAAAACCGTGCTGTGGGCGGATTGGCAGACCATGGGAAAGGGGCTGAGAACATGAAAATTCCAGTGAAAAAATTGTGCGAAAAGGCCGTTTTGCCCACCTATGGCTCCGCCGGGGCCGCCGGGGCTGATCTCTACGCCTGCCTGGACGAGCCGGTGACCGTGGAGCCGGGGCGGTCCGCCTGGATCCCCACGGGGCTGTCCATGGCCATTCCAGAGGGCTTTGCCGGGCTGATCTATGCCCGCAGCGGCATGGCCTGCAAGCAGGGTCTGGCCCCGGCCAACAAGGTGGGGGTCATCGACAGCGACTACCGCGGCCCCATTGTGGTGGTGCTGCACAACCACAGCGGGGAGAGCCGCACCGTCCGTCACGGCGACCGCATCGCCCAAATGCTCATCACCCCTGTTTGGACGGCGGAATACGAGCCGGCGGACAGTCTGCCCGACACCCAGCGGAATGCCGGGGGCTTCGGCTCCACAGGCGCTTAAAA
>CAYLHM010000173.1:0-1315 GCA_964383485.1 uncultured Oscillospiraceae bacterium | reverse complement strand
TTTTCGGAGAATTTTCCGGAAGCGGCAGATTTTTTGCATATTTTTCAGGCAAATTCTTTATACTAAGAAAAATCCCTGTTAAGGAGCGATGGAACTTGAAAATTGCATTTTTTGACACAAAGCCCTATGACCGCCCCGGCTTTGACCGGCACTGCGCCGGCACCGACCTGGAGATCAAATATTTTGAGACCCGGCTCAACGAGGACACCGTTTCCCTGGCAGCCGGCTTCGAGGCCGTGTGTATTTTTGTAAACGACACGGCCAACGCCCAGGTGGTGGATCGGCTGTATGAGCTGGGGGTGCGGGTCCTTGCCCTGCGCTGTGCCGGCTTCAACAATGTGGATGTCCGGGCCTGCCATGGCAAGCTGCGCATCTTCCGGGTGCCGGCCTACTCGCCCTACGCCGTGGCGGAGCACGCTATGGCCATGCTCTTAACCATCAACCGCCGCACCCACAAGGCCTATATCCGCACCAGGGACTTCAATTTTAGCCTGTCCGGCCTGGTGGGCTTCGATCTCCACGGCAAGACCATGGGCATCATCGGCACCGGCAAGATCGGCCGGGTGTTCGCAGAGCTGTGCCGGGGCGGCTTCGGCATGGAGGTGCTGGCCTATGACAAATTCCCGGCCCAAAACAGCGGCTTGCAGTATGTGGAGCTGCCGGAGCTGCTGGAAAAGTCCGACATCATCTCGCTCCACTGTCCGCTGAACGAGGGCACCTACCACATCATCGACCAGGCGGCCATTGCCCGAATGAAGAAGGGGGCCATCATTCTGAACACCTCCCGGGGCGCCCTGGTGGACACGGAAGCACTGATCGAGGGCCTGAAAAGCAAGAAAATCGGTGCCGCCTGCCTGGATGTGTACGAGGAGGAGGGCGACCTGTTTTACGAGGACTACTCCGGCCACATCATTCAGGACGACAACCTGGTGCGCCTGATCTCCATGCCCAATGTGCTGGTGACCTCCCACCAGGCCTTTCTGACGGTGGAGGCCCTGGACAACATCGCCGCAACCACGGTGGACAATCTCCTGCAATACGCCGCCGGAAAGCCCAACACGGACAGGGAAGTTTGCCACAAGTAAATCATAAGAGACCGTCAAAACTTGTGTCATTGCGAACCAGCCGCTTATCTGGTGTGGTGACCGAAGGGTGCAATCCCCTGATTTTTTAGAAGGGAAATGGATCAGCGATCGCCCAATAAGGAAGTTTTCGGCAGAAAAATGGCACAGCACCGCATTGGAGCGCTGTGCCATTTCAATTATTTTCGGAAACGGTCCTTACAGTTTCCCTGCTTGCTCATGTCAAAGATAAA
>CAYLHM010000172.1:0-2646 GCA_964383485.1 uncultured Oscillospiraceae bacterium | reverse complement strand
ACCAAAGGAGGTCAACATGGGCTTTGAAACGCTGCTGGGCAATGAACGCCTGAAAGAAAACCTGCAAGCAGGCCTGAGCAGGGGCCGCATTGCCCATTTCTACCTCATCAGCGGGCCGAAGGGCTCCGGCAAACGCACCCTGGCCCGGCTTTTGGCCGCCGGCATTCTGTGCAATGGACAGAACCGTCCCTGCGGCATCTGCCCCGCCTGCCGCAAAGCCCTGGAGGGCCGCCACCCGGACATCATCACCGTGGACGAGCCGGAGAAAAAAACCGTGTCCGTGGAGCTGGTGCGCCGGGCGCGGGAGGACCTGTACATCCGGCCCAACGAGGCGGAGCATAAAATTTATATCTTCCCCCGTGCCCAGGAGCTGGGCCTGGCGGCGCAGAACGCCTTGCTGAAGGTTTTGGAGGAGCCGCCCGGCTACGGCGTGTTCCTGCTGCTCACGGACAATCCCGAAAAGCTGCTGCCCACCATTCGCTCCCGCTGCACGGAGCTGCAGATGTCCGCTCTGCCTGCAAAGGCGATGCTTCCGGCGCTGCACAAGGAATACCCCGATCTGCCGGAAAGCACCCTTCAGGCGGCGGCCCGGCGCAGTGCGGGCATTCTGGGGCAGGCTATGGAAATTTTACAGGAAAAGTTGGAGGAAAGCCCCCAAGCCCAGGCATTTGCGACGGCTTATGCCGAAAAAAATACTCTGGAGCTGCTGCGGCTGCTGGTTTCCATGGAAAAATGGAAGCGGGATGCCCTGGCGGATGAGATGGAACGCTGGCGGAGCCTGCTGGCCGGGGCCTTGACTGACGGCGGCACCGCCTGCGATCCCCTGGCCGAACAGGTGCGCAAGGGCCGAAGCCCGGCGGCGCTGCTCCAGGCGGCAAGGGAGCTGGAGCGCTGCTGCGACTACCTCCGGGGGAATGTGTCCCCGGCGGCGGTCTGCGGCTACCTGGCCTGGGCTTTACGATAAATCAAAAGGAGATCAATATGGAAGAAAATACACAAAATACACCGGTGGAGGTTGCGGATATTCAGTTCCGGCCGGGGCAGAAAAGCTATTATTTCGCCACCGGCGGACTGCGCATTCGTGCCGGGGATCATGTGATCATCGACACCGCCCGGGGGCCGGAGTTCGGCTACTGCGCCGCAGGCAATCATGCCATCACCCAGCGGGAGGTGGTCACCCCGCTGCGGAGCATCCTGCGCCTGGCAACCGGGCAGGACGAGGCCATCGTCCGGGAAAACCGGGCCAAGGAGCAGCGGGCCTTTGAGGTCTGCCAGCAGAAAATTGCCGAGCTGGGGCTGGATATGCAGCTCGTGTCGGTGGAGTGCGCCTTTGACGGAAGCAAAATTTTGTTCTTCTTCACCGCCGACGAGCGGGTGGACTTCCGGGAGCTGGTGAAAATGCTGGCCTCGGTGTTCCACACCCGCATCGAGCTGCGGCAGATCGGCGTGCGGGACAAGGCCAAAATGGTGGGCGGCCTGGGGATCTGCGGCAGGCCCTTCTGCTGCTCCAGCTTTCTCAATGATTTTCAGCCCATGTCCATCAAAATGGCGAAAACCCAAAATCTCAGCCTGAACCCCGGGAAAATTTCCGGCACCTGCGGGCGGCTGCTGTGCTGCCTGAACTACGAGCAGGCGGCCTATGAGGATCTGCTGGCCTCGGCGCCCAAGGTGGAGTCCTTTGTGGACACGCCGGACGGCCGGGGCACCATCACCGAGGTGCTGCTGCTGAAGCGGCAGGTGAAGGTGCGGCTGGAGGACGAGCCGGACAAGATCATCGTGGTGCCCAATGACGAGCTGGCCATTTTGCGCAGCGGCCGGGCTAAGAAAAACGATCCGCCGATCCCCGACGATCTGCGGCCCCTGTCCGGGGGCGGCAAGCGGGTGCGCCGGGAGGAGCAGCCCGCCCTGGATCCCATTCGCTTCCGCTACAGCACGGAGACCGTTGTTGATGAGGAGTCCAATTCGGACGGGGAGGAGATTTCGGCGGAGGAAGCGGCCCCCGACCGTCCCCGGCGTTCCCGCCGCCGCAGCTACCGCCGCCCCAAAGGCCGCAGGAAAAACCGGGAGTGAGCATCGAACGCACGCTTTCGCCCTCCAATGGGCACACAAAAAACAGCCGGAGCGGTGGGGCTCCGGCTGTTGGTTTTTGGGGTGCGGATCAGTACATTCCACCGGACTGGGCGGCGGCTGCCTGAGCAGCGGCGTCGGCGGCGGGATCGGGCTTATCCACGACCAGGCTCTCGGTGGTCAGGACACAGCCTGCAATAGAGGCGGCGTTCTCCAGGCTGGAGCGGGTGACCTTGGTGGGATCCACGATGCCTGCGGAGATCATGTCCACATATTCGCCGGTATAGGCATCGTAGCCATAGCCGATCTTGCCGCTGGTGCGGATCTTCTCAAAGACCACGCTGCCGTCCACACCGGCGTTCTCGGCGATCTGGCGAACAGGCGTTTGCAGAGCGGCGGCAACGATCCGTGCGCCGGTCTTTTCGTCGCCGTGGAGGGTGGAGATCAGCTCCTCCACAGCCTCGATGGCGTTGACCTGAGCGGTACCGCCGCCGGCCACGATGCCCTCCTCAACAGCGGCACGGGTGGCGTTCAGAGCGTCCTCGACCCGCATTTTCAGCTCTTTCATGGCAACCTCGG
>CAYLHM010000171.1:0-2665 GCA_964383485.1 uncultured Oscillospiraceae bacterium | reverse complement strand
GCCCGTTCCCTACGAGTTCGTTGCTTGTAAAGTTGCAGTTTTAACAAGCTACTGCGGCAAATTCCGTTGAAAAAAGCACGCCGAAGCGTGCTTTTTTTGGTGCCGGTGACCGGACTCGAACCGGTACGCCATCGCTGGCGGTGGATTTTGAGTCCACTACGTCTACCATTCCATCACACCGGCATTGCTTCCAAAGTATAATAGCACATCTTTCAGAAAAAAGCAAGATAAATTTTCCGCACCGGAGAAAATCTGCCTGCGTGGGATTTTTCTGTTGCAAAACCGATTGTACTGGTGTATAATATGGAAAGAAAACGGCAAGGAGCAGTGCGTATGAAAGCCTGGCAGCATTTCAAAACCATCACCCGTCACCGCCACCTGGTGATGGCCGGGTGCTTCCGGGTGGGCCTGTATTGGCAGGGCCTGACCCACGATTTGTCCAAATATTCCCCGGCGGAATTTTGGCCCGGCGTTCACTATTATCAGGGAAATCGCAGCCCCAACGCCGCCGAGCGGGAGGAAAAGGGCTACTCCGAGGCCTGGATGCACCACAAGGGCCGCAACCGCCACCACTGGGAATACTGGACCGACCGCAGCAAGCAGTCCCGGCGCTATGAGTCCGTACCCATGCCCAGGAAATACCTGGCGGAAATGGTAATGGATCGCCGGGCGGCCTGCATGGTGTACGAGGGGAAAAATTACGGCCCCGGCTCCGCTCTGGCCTACTATAAGCGCAGCACCGAAAGCGGTCTGATGCACCCCCAGACCCAGCGGGAGCTGGAATATCTGCTGACCATGCTGGCCCAGCAAGGGGAGCAGGCCACCTTCGGCTATATCCGCAACTCCGTGCTGAAAAACAAACCCTTCCCTTGGGAGGAACAATAGGAGGAATTTTATGTCCGCATCCTGGCTGAACAAGGCAATTTTCTACGAAATCTACCCCCAATCCTTTTACGACAGCAACGGCGACGGCATCGGCGATATCCCCGGCATCACCCAAAAGCTGGACTATGTGAAAAGCCTGGGCTGCAACGCCATCTGGATCAATCCCTGCTTCGACTCCCCCTTTAAGGACGCCGGCTACGATGTGCGGGACTACAAAAAGGTGGCCCCCCGCTACGGAACCAACGCCGACCTGGAGGAGCTGTTCCGGGCGGCCCATGCCAAGGGAATACGGATTCTGCTGGATCTGGTGCCGGGCCACACCAGCGAGGAACACCCCTGGTTCCGGGAGAGCTGCAAGGACGGGCAGAACGAATGGACCGACCGCTTTATCTGGACGGACGATGCCTTCGCCCGTGGGGACGGTATGCCCTTTATCGGCGGGGAGTCGCCCCGGGATGCCACTTATATTTTGAACTTTTTCAAATGTCAGCCGGCGCTGAACTATGGCTACAACCCGGATCATATCCACGAAAAATGGCAGCAGCGCTTTGACGATCCCGCCCCCCTGGCCACACGGGAGGCCATGAAGGATGTGATCCGCTTCTGGCTGGATCGGGGCTGTGACGGCTTCCGGGTGGACATGGCCGACTCCCTGGTGAAAAACGACGGCGATGGCCGGCCCTGCACCATGGCGGTGTGGCAGGATATTCTGGGGGAAATGCACCGGGAATACCCGGAGGCGGCTTTCGTGTCCGAGTGGAATATGCCCCACCTGGCCCTGAATTGCGGCTTTGATATGGATTTCTACCTGAACTGGTACGGCAACGGCTACAACTTGCTCCTGCGCAACTATGAGATGCCGAAATCCGGCGACCCGGTCACGGACGACCGCAGTTATTTCAAGGCCGATGCCGAAACGGATATCCGGGGCTTCCTGGCAGACTACCTGCCCAAGTACGAGCAGTCCCGGCAGGCGGGCCGCTGGTGTTTCATCACCTGCAACCACGATACCCCGCGAATTGCACCGACCCTGGACGACCGGGAGCGGCGGCTGGCCTTTGCGTTCCTGTTTACCATGCCCGGCGTGCCGTTCCTGTACTATGGCGACGAAATCGGTATGCCCTACCGCTGGCTGCCCAGTAAGGAGGGCGGCTATAAGCGCACCGGCTCCAGAACGCCCATGCAGTGGACAAATGGCCGGAATATGGGCTTCTCCACGGCGGCGGAGGATGCGCTGTACCTGCCGGTGGAGCAGGGGCCGGAGGCGGTGAGCGTGGAACGGCAGGAGCGGGACGGGCAGTCCTTCCTGAGCTTCACCCGCAGTCTGATCGCCATGCGCCGGGCCCACGAGGACTTAAGCAGCGCCGAGCCGTTCCTGGTGTACGATGCCCGGCCCGGTTCCCGGCTGTTTGCCTATAAGCGGGGCGGGCTGCTGCTGGCAGTAAATCCCTCCCGCCAGGCCCTGGAGCTGGCGCTGGACGGGCAGTACCGTGCCGGCTATACGGTGGGCACGGCCCAGGTGGCGGGAAAAACGCTGCATTTGGATGCCCAGAGCTTTGTTTTGCTGGAGCCGGAGGAATAAACCGGCGGCTTTGGGGCATGATATGGCTGTCGGGAGGAAAATCTGAGAAATACAGAAAAAACTTCTTGACATTTTGCAAAATATGGTTATAATAATATCCGTGCCTGACAAGGGCACGGAATATAGAGGGTTTGTGTAACGGTAGCACACCGGACTCTGACTCCGTTTGCGGGGGTTCGAATCCCTCACCCTCTGCCA
>CAYLHM010000170.1:0-2674 GCA_964383485.1 uncultured Oscillospiraceae bacterium | reverse complement strand
GCCGAAATCGCCCTTGTCCTCGTAGTACATATAAGTACCGGCTGCCGGAGTAAAGGTGCTAACGGGGCCGTTGTCAGGAGGCCCATTGTCCTCCAGCTCGGGTTCGGCGCCAACCAGACTCGGGTCGGCAGAGGGTGTGCCGTCCACAGGCTGGCAGATGCCCTCGGAGGGGATCTCCCAGGTGGCGGAGCCGTCCTCGGCAAAGAACTCGCTCATGGGGCCGCCCACCTCATCCCAGGCGCCGGTGGTGAAGGTGCCGTCGCCGTTATCGGTCCAGCTTGCACAGTTGTGGACCTGGTCGCCGATGTTGGGGTTGGCCTCGGTGACGGAAGCGGTTCCGTCCTCATTCAGAACGATCGTCCAGGGAATGACGCCAAAATCGCCCTTGTCCTCATAATACATATAGGTGCCGGCAGCTACGGAGGCGGAAGCCTGGGGCGCGTCGGTGGAGGCATTTGTGCTGTTTTCGGGGGCTGCACCGTTGGTGCTGTTGTCGGGGGTTTCGCCCTGGGTGCCGCAGGCTGCCAAAGACAGGACCAGAAGCAGTGCCAGGAGCATTGCGCAGTACTTTTTCATGTTTCGTTGTTCCCTTCTTTTTTATTATTTTCCGGCGTTGCCGGGAAATTACTTCGTGCAGATTTCGTCCACATAGGATCGTATATCGTCAAAGGAATAGTCCGCAGTGCCGTGGGGCTTGCCCCAGACCAAACCGTAGTCCACATCCTCCACCTCGGAGCATTGGGCCAGGAGATTGGTCATGAGCCAGGCGGTGGAGGCGCCCAAGTCCCCATCGTTTGTTCCAATGCGGAACCGCCAGTGGGGCGCAACATCGCTTTCCTCCTGGCCGGAGAGGAACACATTGGGGGTCATCATCTTCACTTCCAGGAGCCGCTGCTCGGTGATCTGCTCCTGGTAGCGCTGGAGGTAGACCTCGGCCCGGGGGAACGAATCCGCAAGCTGTGTCAGGGCCTCCATGACCTCTGTGCTGAAATGCTCCTTGTCAAAAAGCCGGTTTTCGTTGCTCCCGGAGGGCAGCACATCGAACGCCGGAACGGACTTGGACCGGGGCATACAGTTTTCCACAAAGCCGGCCACATCTGCGGCATAGACCGTTGTTCCGTCATATTGCAGGAACGGATACTCCTGGACGAATGCGGCCGGATCCAGGTCGTTGCGGGTCAGATAGTCCTGAATGCAGGCATTGATCTGCTCCAGAAATCCGTTATAATAGGCATCCGGGTCCAGGCCGTAGCCTTCCAGATCCGCCAGGAACCGATCATACAGCAGCTCCTGGAGGGCAATGCCCAGATCGTCCAGCTGGACTGCATCAATGGCATCGTTGTGTTCCACGCCGTCATCTCGGCCGCCGTCCGTTCCGTGGTTGACCGGGGCAAGCTGGGTTTCCGTGGAATGGAGCCACTCAAAGGCGCCGTCGGCGGTATCCAGGTTGGTAATGGGGCAGTAGGCTGCCACTGCAAAAACATCGTCTGTATAGTCCATAGCGGCGCCCATTTCCTGGAGCAGCGCCGTATAGAGGGAGGAATTGCCGGAGGCCCCCAAAAGGGAAGCACAGCCTCCTCCGGCGCTTCCGCCGGTGGCGATGATTTTGTTCATGTCCCCCGGAAGCAGCGCATCGTTCGCTTTCAGCATTCGGACGGCGGCTTTCAGATCCACAATGGCGGCGGGTGCGGTGCCGTCCACTGTGCTGGTCACGCCCCGGCAGGCCACGGAAACCAGCACATATCCGCTGTCCACAAAGTCAAAGTATGTACCGACACCGCCGCCGCGGCGCTCGTCTGAAAGGACAATGGGGTCGCTTTGCTTGTAGGCATCAATGGAGTTCTGGAGGATCACCGGGGCGGTGGCAGCGGTGTAGGAGGTCCCTGCGGCGTTGGTCACCACGCCGTCTTGATTGAGAATGCAGCTTCCGTCCTCCAGGGCCGTCAGGTAGGCTTCGGGCACATAGATGTCCACAAACTGGACTGCCGGATCTGCGGGCGATGTGCAGTAGGGGACCTGTTCCATCACATAGCACGCCTTGTCACCCACCGTGACCCGGCTCCAGCTTCGGCCCTCCACCGACAGGGGATGGGGGGTCTGCTCCGCCGGTGCGGCCGCACAGGCGCCCAGGCAGAGCAGCAGAACTATGATCATAAAGAAGCAAATTATTTTTTTCATCCGTATCACCCTCCGTTTGATGATTTTAGTATAATTTCCACAAACCGAAAGAAGCAAGTCCACAATTTTTTGTAGGAATAACATTTTTGAACGGAAAAAGCCGGAAAGCGATTTTTCGTCGCTTTCCGGCTGAGTAGTGGCGGAATTTACTTGCTGATATCCCGGTAATCCGAGGGGGACATCCCCACATATCTTTTGAAATTCCGGGAGAAGGTCACATTGTTGCTGTATCCGACCGCCTCGACCACCTTCGCCACGGTCATATCCTGGGTGGACAGGAGCTGCTTGGCCTTTTCAATGCGGGCGGAGTTGATGTACTCCACCACCGTCATGTTATACCGCCGTCGGAACAGCCTGAGCAGATGCTGCACGCTGAGGCCCACCGCTTCTCCCACATCCGGGACACTCAGATCCGGACGGGAGAGGTTTGCCTGGATATACGCGATCGCCCGCTCCACGGTATCGCTGCCCGTGTCGATCGGCTCACAGGCGGTAA
>CAYLHM010000169.1:0-2684 GCA_964383485.1 uncultured Oscillospiraceae bacterium | reverse complement strand
ACAACCATGGCATGCCCATCGAGTCGGCCATCATCAAGAAGAACAAGCTCAACCGCAAGGCCATGCCCGTGCCGGAGTTCCGCTCCGCCTGCGAAGCCTTTGCCGAGAGCTATATCCAGCGGCAGATGTCCGGCTTCCAGCGCCTGGGCGTGGTGGGCGACTGGGAACACCCCTACCGCACCATGGACAAGCGCTTCGAGGCCCAGGAGGTCAAGATCTTCGGCGCCATGTACGAAAAGGGCTACATCTACAAGGGCCTGAAGCCCGTGTACTGGTGCCCCAAGGACGAAACCGCCCTGGCCGAAGCGGAGATCGAGTATCAGGACGATCCCTGCACCTCCGTGTATGTAAAATTCCCCATGAAGGACGATCTGGGCAAGCTCAGCGCATTTGACCTCAGCCGCACCTTCTTTGTGATCTGGACCACCACCATCTGGACCCTGCCGGGCAACATGGCCATCTGCCTGCACCCCAGGGACAGCTATGTGCTGGCCAAGGCGGACAACGGTGAGACCTATATTGTGGCCGAAGCCCTGCTGGACAAGGTGATGGCCGTGGGCGGCGTGGAGCATTATGAGGTTCTGGCCAGCTATCCCGGCAGCTTCTTTGAAAATATGCTGGCCCAGCACCCCTTCCTGCCCAAGACCTCCCGGCTGGTCAACGCCGAGTATGTCACCATGGACTCCGGCACCGGCTGTGTCCACACCGCCCCCGGCTTCGGCGCCGACGACTACCAGACCTGTATGCGCTATGGCATGGAGCTGGTGGTGCCGGTGGATGACCGGGGCCGCCATACCGACTATGCCGGAAAATACGCCGGCCTGACCACCGAGGAGTCCAACCCCATCATTCTGGAGGATATGAAAGCAAGCGGTATGCTCTTTGCCTCCGAGAAAATTCTCCACTCCTACCCCCACTGCTGGCGGTGCAAGAACCCCATCATCTTCCGGGCCACGCCCCAGTGGTTCTGCTCCGTGGAGTCCTTCAAGGACGAGGCCGTGGCCGCCATCGAGCATGTGCGCTGGGTGCCCAGCTGGGGCGGCGACCGCATGGTGAGCATGGTGCGGGAGCGGGCCGACTGGTGCATCTCCCGCCAGCGCCGCTGGGGCCTGCCCATTCCCGTGTTCTACTGCAAGGACTGTGGCAAGCCGGTATGCAACAGCCAGACCATCGACCATATCTCCCGGCTCTTTGGTAAATTCGGCTCCAACATCTGGTTTGAAAAAGAGGCCATGGAGTTGATTCCCGAGGGCCTGACCTGCCCCCACTGCGGCGGAAGCCGGTTTGAAAAGGAAACCGACACCCTGGACGGCTGGTTCGACTCCGGCTCCAGCCACTTTGCCTCCCTGTACCGGGACACCCCGGAGCTTTGGCCCGCCGATGTATATCTGGAGGTTGCCGACCAGTACCGCGGCTGGTTCCAGGCCAGCCTGCTCACCAGCGTGGGCGCTCTGGGCAAGGGCGCACCCTTTAAGCAGGTCATCACCCACGGCTGGACGGTGGACGGCCAGGGCCGGGCCATGCACAAGAGCCTGGGCAACGGTGTGGATCCCGCCGACCTCATCAAGGAATACGGCGCCGATATCGTCCGCCTGTGGGCGGGCAGCGCCGACTACCACGCCGATATGCGCTGCTCCAAGGAGATCTTCAAGCAGCTCAGCCAGAACTACCTGAAATTCCGCAACACCGCCCGCTACTGCCTGGGCAACCTGGACGGCTTCGACCCCGATGATCTGGTGCAGCCCCAGGATATGGAGGAGCTGGACCGCTGGGCGCTCACCGGGCTGAATAAGCTCATCGCCCAGTGCCGCCAGGCCTATGACCACTATGAGTTCCACACCGTCTCCCACGCCATCAACGATTTCTGCGTGGTGGAGCTGTCCAGCTGCTATCTGGACATCATCAAGGATCGGCTTTACTGCGAGGAACGCACAGGCATCCGCCGCCGCTCCGCTCAGACCGCTCTGTTCCTGATCGTGGACAGCCTTGCCAGGCTCTTCGCCCCCATTCTGGCCTATACCTGCGATGAGATCTGGCAGTCCATGCCCCACCGCAGCGGCGACGATGCCCGGAATATCCTGCTGAACCGGATGCCGGAGGATTTGAGCGCCTACGCTCTGGACGATGCCGCCATGGACAAATGGGCCGCCATGATGAAGCTGCGCCAGGATGTAAACGGCGTGCTGGAAAAGGCCCGTGCGGACAAGCGTATCGGCAAGGCCCTGGAGGCCCGTGTGAGCCTCAGCGGCAGCGAAAAGCTGCAAAGTCTTACCGCCGGGCTGAATTTGCCGGAGCTGTTCATCACCTCCGGCGCCGCCTGGGAGCCTGCTCCTGAGGGTGCAGAGGTGGCCGCCGGTGTCAACTTCCCGGAGCTGACCATCGGTGTCAGCGAAGCCGGCGGCAGCAAATGCCCCCGCTGCTGGATGCAGACCCTCCAGGCAAATGCCGAGGGCCTCTGCCCCCGCTGCGCCGCCGTGATCGCCAAGCTGGAGCTGGAGGATCTCTGAATAAAATTCTGCGCCGCAGCTGGGGATTTAGCTGCGGCGCAGTTTACATGAGGGCAGATGCGATGCTTACAAGGCATTCAGAGCAAGGACGAATATTCCCCGCCGAAACAGAAGACAACACCTGTTTCGGCGGGGATTAAAGAATGTTCCTCTAACGAAATCATCCACATCGTATTC
>CAYLHM010000168.1:0-2710 GCA_964383485.1 uncultured Oscillospiraceae bacterium | reverse complement strand
CTTTTTCTGACGAAAAATCCCTCGCCGTCCGCCCTTGCCGATTTCATCAGAGCTTTCCTAAGTTCTAATAGCTTGTTAAAACGAAGGCTTTACAAACAATGTATATGTAGGAGACGGGCAAGCCCGTTCCCTACGGCGGCGCACATAAAGTTTTCGTATGAACAACCTACTAATTTATAAATTCAGCCGTATTCAGCCGAATATCTTCCTTGCGCAGCTTCTTCCAGGAAAATTCCGCCGCCAGCTCCCGGGCGGACAGCGCCTCCCGGCGGTCGATCAGCCCGGCGGCATGGGCCAGGCCCCCCAAAAGCTGCTCCGGGGACATTCTGCTGCGCAGAGCGCCCAGATCCAGGTCCCCGTCCCGCTTGCTCAGCCGTCGGCCGTCGGCGGCCAGCAGCATGGGCACATGGGCGTATTCCGGGTGGGGCAGGCCGAAAAGCTCCTGCAAATA
Source organism: uncultured Oscillospiraceae bacterium (assembly GCA_964383485.1). Lineage (GTDB taxonomy): Bacteria > Bacillota > Clostridia > Oscillospirales > Oscillospiraceae > Faecousia. Next base: position 2,259 of record CAYLHM010000168.1, on the reverse strand, counting down.
CATCTGCCTGGGCGCAGAGCCGAGGAGATCCACCCCCCGCACCACCTGGGTCACACCGGCCTCGCCGTCGTCCACGGTCACGGCGAGCTGATATACAAACACACCGTCGCCCCGGCGCAGAATAAAATCTCCGCAGCCCCGGGCCAGATTTTGGCTGTATAGCCCCTGCACCAGATCCGTCAGCTCATACACCCGATCCGGCACCCGGATCCGCCAGGCGGGGCTTCGTCCAAAGGCGGCCTGCTGCTGTACAGAAAGGCCCCGGCAGGTACCGGGGTAGACATAGGTTCCGTCGGATAGGTGGGGCGCATTCACGCTGTGGAGCTGACTGCGGGTGCAGAAGCAGGGGTACAGCAGCCCCATGGCACGGAGCCGCTCAAAATATTCCTCGTAAACCGGGCTCCGCTGGCTCTGCGGCGGCGTTTCCCGGTCCCAGTCCAGCCCCAGCCAGCGCAGATCGCTGCGCAAAAGCCGGGCGTATTCCCCGCTGGTGCGCAGGGTGTCCAAATCCTCCATGCGCAGAACAAATTCGCCCCCCTGGGAGCGGACGGATAACCAGGCCACCAGTGCGGCGAACACATTTCCCAGGTGCATACGCCCGGAAGGGGTAGGCGCAAAGCGGCCGACAAGGGGCCTTGCCATCAGAGATGGGCCAGGAAGGCAACAAGCCAATAGGTCAGAACGCCGATAACGCCCAAAGCCAGGGCGGAAGCACCAAACATCAGGCCAATGTCGATTTTATCCGACCGGCTGATGCCGGCCTGCTCCTGGCCGTAGCCATTGGAAAAGTTCCGATAAGCCTGGGTCTTGTCCAGGTCGGTGATGGTTTCGGGATCCTCAAAGGCAGGCTCTTGGGCGGCTTGGGGCTTGTCGGCAAGCAAGGTGCGAAGCTCCTCGTCGTCCAGGGGATCGGCCTCCTTTTCCGGCTGGCCGGTCAGCTCATCGGCCTTGAGCAGCAGATCATCCACGGTGGGATTTTCGTCCTCGCAGTCCAGCAGCGCCTGCTCCAGCTCCTCCAGTGCCTGTTGTGCATCGTCTTTCATGGGCGGCACCTCCTTTTTTCATATTCTACCTCAAAATCGGTCCGATGTAAAGGCTTATTTGAAAAAATATATTCTGCCAGGGGGAATTTTTCTGTGTGCATAATGTCCGGCGCAGGGGAAAAAATAAGGGGAAAGGAGGTCTGGAAAATGCTTTTGTCCTATTTCCGCACGATTGTGCTATATGTGATTTTGGTCGCTGTGATCCGGCTCATGGGCAAGCGGCAGATCGGGGAAATGGAGCCTGCGGAATTTGTGGTCACCATGCTGGTGGCCAATTTGGCGGCCATTCCCATGCAGGACGGGGGGATCCCCCTGTATTCCGGGCTGGTGCCCATTCTCACGGTGCTGGGGGCGGAGCTGGTGCTGTCCATGATCGCCATGCGCAGTGTGAAGCTGCGCAGGCTCCTGTGCGGCAAGCCGGTCATTCTCATCGAAAACGGGCGGGTGCTGCAAAAAAATCTTCGCAGCACCCGGATCACCATGGACGAGCTGACCTGCCAGCTTCGGCAGAAGAATGTGCTGGATCCCACCAAGGTGCAGTATGCCATTTTGGAAACCAACGGCAGCCTGTCGGTGTTCCCGTTTCCCAAGGAGCAGCCCGCCAGCGCCAGGGATGCCGGCATTCAGGCGGGGGAGATCAGTCTGCCGGTGACCATCATTGAGGACGGCTATCTGTTCCGGGAGAATTTGGACACGGCGCATAAAGATGAAAAATGGGTGGCGGAGGTCTTGCAGGCGCAGCGGGCCACTCAGGCGGAGACCTGGCTGCTCACGGTGGACGGCAAGGATCACCGGGTGTTTCTGCGAAAGGAGGAGCCATGAAGCGGTTTTATTTTGGCGTGGTGCTGCTGGCGGTGCTGCTGGCTCTGGCCCTGTGGTCGGCCGCCGGGCTGGGGCAAATTCACGGGGAAATTGCCGCGGAGCTGGAGCAGGCGGCCCAGGCGGTGTGCGCCGGAGATCAGGCGGCGGCAGAGCCGGGGCTGGACCGTGCGCAGGAGCTGTGGGAGCGCTATGAGCATCTTTTGGCGGCCTTTGCCGACCATGAGCCCTTGGAGGAGATGGAGGGCCTGTTTGCCGAGGTGGCGCTTTACCGCCAGGCCGGGGAGCAGACCGACCTGGCCGTGGCCTGCACCCGGCTGGCCCTGCTGTCCCGCTCCGTAGGCGAAAGCCACAGCCTGAAATGGTGGATGATGTTTTGACCCCTGCCGGAAAATTG
>CAYLHM010000167.1:0-2711 GCA_964383485.1 uncultured Oscillospiraceae bacterium | reverse complement strand
CAGGCGATTTGTTCAGAGTTTCCCTAAAAATATGGTGCAGCGCCCTGTTCGGTACTGCACCATATTTTTTTACAAAATTTCCTTATTGGGGATCCATTTTTGTTATGTTTTGCCATTGCGATGGGCACAGGAGCCGGCGCAGTGGGCGCAGTCCCCGCCGCAGCCCAGGATGCTTTTGCCCTTGCGGCGGTTTGCAATGCAGATGCCCACCGCTAAGATCAGCACGCCCACCAGGATGGCTGCCACGACAATATCCCAGATGTTCATGATCACTCAACCCCACAGCAGCATGGCGATCAGCCGGAATGCAAAGGCGGCGATCCATGCGACCACGCACTGCCAGACCACCACGCCGAAAGCCCATTTCCCGCCCATCTCCCGCTTGATGGAGGCGATGGAGGCCACACAGGGGGTGTAGAGCAGGCTGAAAACCAGGAGAGAACCGGCAGCAATGGGCGTCATGGCGGACGGAATGCCGCCCTCGAACAGCAGCTCCAAAACGGACACCACGCTTTCCTTTGCCATAAAGCCGCTGATGAGAGATGTACAGATCCGCCAGTCCCCCAGGCCCAGAGGGGCAAACAGGGGCACCAGAATGCCGGCGATTTTCGCCATGATGCTGTCCGCTGAGTTGTCCACCAGGTTGAAGTGGAGATCAAAGCTCTGGAGGAACCACACCACAACGGTGGCGATCAAAATGATGGAGAAGGCCTTTTGCAGAAAATCCTTGGCCTTTTCCCACACGAGCTGCAGGGTGCTTTGCAGGCTGGGCAGGCGGTAGTTGGGCAGCTCCATGACAAAGGGCACGGCCTCGCCCCGGAACAGCACCTTTTTGTACAGGAATGCGATCAAAATGCCGGTGACAATTCCCAAAAGATACAGCCCGATCATCACCAGGCCGCCCTGCTTGGGGAAAAAGGCGCTGACAAAGAAGCCATAGATGGGCAGCTTGGCAGTGCAGCTCATAAAAGGCGTGAGCAAAATGGTCATTTTTCGATCCCGGTCGCTGGGCAGGGTCCTGGTGGCCATGACCGCCGGAACCGTGCAGCCAAAGCCGATAAGCAAGGGCACGATGCTCCGCCCGGACAGGCCGATTTTCCGCAGCAGCTTGTCCATAAAGAACGCCACCCGGGCGATGTAGCCGCTGTCCTCCAGCAGGGAGAGGAAGAAGAACATGGTCACCACAATGGGCAGGAAGCTCAGCACGCTCCCCAAGCCCTGGAAAATGCCGTTGATCACCAGGTCGTGCAGCACCTCGTTTACGCCGCCGACGGTCATCAGGTCATCCACAAGCGCGGTGAGTGCGCCGATGCCCGTTTCCAGAAGCTCCTGGAGCCAAGCGCCGATCACATTGAAGGTCAGGAAGAACACCAGCCCCATGATGCCCACAAAAATGGGAATGGCGGTATATTTGCCGGTGAGTATGCGGTCCAGCCGCTGGCTCCGCAGGCGCTCCTTGCTTTCATGGGGCTTGTTAACGCATTCCCCGCAGACCTTTTCAATAAAGGTGAAGCGCATATCCGCAATAGCGGCGCTCCGATCCAGCTTCCGCTCGGTCTCCATCTGAATGGTGATGTGTTCCAGCGTTTCCAGCTCGTTCTGATCCAGCTGAAGCTGCTTCAGCAGGAGCGGATCGCCCTCGATGGCCTTGGCGGCGGCAAAATGCAGGGGCAGGCCCGCCTGGGCAGCGTGGTCGTCGATGAGGTGGGTCACGGCGTGGATGCAGCGATGTACGGCGCCGCCGTTTTCACCCCGGCCGCAGAAATCCTGCTGCAAGGGCTTTTCCTGATACTGGGCGATGTGCAGGGCATGGGCGATCAGCTCGTCAACGCCCTGATTTTTTGCCGCCGAAATGGGCACCACCGGCACGCCCAACAGATCCTCCATGGCATTGATGTCGATGGAGCCGCCGTTGCCGGTCAGCTCGTCCATCATGTTCAGCGCCACCACCATGGGCCGGTCCATTTCCAGAAGCTGCATGGTCAGGTACAAATTCCGCTCGATGTTGGTGGCATCTACAATGTTGATGATGGCATCGGGCTTGTTTTCCAGCACAAAATTCCGGGATACCAGCTCCTCGCTGGAGTACGGGGACATGGAGTAAATCCCCGGCAGGTCGGTGATCCGGGTGTTGGGGTGCCCCAGAATGGCCCCGTCCTTGCGGTCGACGGTCACGCCGGGGAAGTTGCCCACATGCTGGTTGGAGCCGGTAAGACGGTTGAACAGGGTGGTTTTCCCGCTGTTTTGGTTGCCGACCAGGGCAAAGGTCAGGGTGTGTCCATCGGGCAGGGGATCGCCGCTGCCTTTGATGTGGTGAATGCCCGGCTCACCCAGAGCGGGGTGATAGCTGGTTCTCCGGCGTGGCTTTGCCTGGGCGGCGGCAGTGCCTGCGGCCAGCTTGGTCACAGTGATGTGTGCGGCATCGTCCAGCCGCAGGGTCAGCTCGTAGCCGTGAATGCGCAGCTCCACGGGATCGCCCATGGGCGCAAACTTCACCACCGTGACCTCGGCTCCGGGGATAACGCCCATATCTAAAAAATGCTGGCGCAGAGCGCCCTCGCCGCCCACGGCATCAATGCGGGCGCACTCGCCGATTTTCAAATCCTTCAGTGTCATTTGGATCCCTCTTACAACGAAAATCTGCTTTCTGATACTATAATCCTATACATGACAAAAGTCAATAGAGCTGCTGAAAAATGGCAGAAAAGCTG
>CAYLHM010000166.1:0-2723 GCA_964383485.1 uncultured Oscillospiraceae bacterium | reverse complement strand
CCCCCTTTGGGGCAGGGCTGTTCTTACCGATTTTCGTTCTTCTGATAGATGCGCAGCAGGCCCTTTAGGAGCAGATTGTCGTCCAGGATGATGGGATTGCGGCACAGAGGGGCGATGACCCCGGCCAGGCCGCCGGTGGCGACCACGGTGCAGTCGCACCCCATTTCCGCCTGAATGCGGTCGATCAGGCCGTCCAGAATGCCGGCATTTCCGTACAAAATGCCGCTTTTCAGGCATTCCACCGTGTTCTTGCCGATCACCCGTTTGGGCGGCTCCAGTGCGATTTTGGGCAGCTGGGCTGTGCGGCTGATCAGGGCATCGTGCATCACCGCCACGCCCGGCACGATCATGCCGCCCTGGTAATGGCCACGGCTGTCCAGCACGGACAGAGTGGTGGCCGTGCCCATGTCCACAATGATCAGGGGCAGGGGATATTCCGCCAGCCCCGCCACCGCATCCACCACCAGATCGCTGCCCAGCTGGGCCGGGTTGTCGATGAGAATGCTCAGCCCTGTTTTGATGCCGGGGCCAACCACCATGGGGTCGGTGCCGGTGAAGCGCCGCACGGCTGTACGCATGGTGCCCGTCAACGAGGGGACCACGGACGAGATGATGGCGCCCTGGATATGCTCGGGCTTCAGACCGTACATCTCAAAGGCGGTTTTTATCAGCGACGCATATTCCAGCGCCGTAGCGCTTTGCCTGGTGGCGATCCGATCCCGGAACAGGATCTCATTGTCCTGGCAGCAGCCCAGGACAATGTTGGTGTTGCCGATGTCGATGGCTAAAATCATGGTTTATTCTCTCCCGCTTGCTTCGGGGATCAGCTTGGCCTTATACATGGCCGTGCCGACTGCCCCGGTAATGATGGTGGAGCTGATCATCTCCACCACGGCGTTGCCGGCGATGGATGCGCAGATATATACCAGCACATTCCGTCCGCCGATCAGGCCCTGGACATATTCCGTCTGCCCAAACAGCAGCACCAGTGCCGACATAAAGAACACGGTGTTGAAAAATGCGGCGCAGAAGCCGGTGACGAAGCAGGCCAGGGGTGTTTTGCCCACCTTGCGCACGCCCCGGAACACGAAGCCCAGGAGCAGGCCGTCCAGCGCACGGGGTACGAAGCGCTGCACAAAGGCCAGAAACGGGTTGATGCCGAACAGGATCACGCCCATGGCGCTGGTTCCGCCCACGCCGATGCACTGCAAAAAGCTGGTGATGCCAAATACGGCTCCCACGACGAGACCGCCTATGGGGCCAATGGCAACGGCAGCAATGGCGACGGGGATCACATTAAAGGTGATCGCCAGGGGGCCGACATTCAGATACCCCAGGGGGGTAAAGGACATCAGCAGCAAAATCGCTGTCAGCAGGCCGATCAGCACGAGCTGTCTTACTTTGGTGTTCATATTCAATTCCTCCTTGTTATTGTTCCCTTGTGGGATACAGTACAACGACAGTATAGCATTTTTGCCGAATTTGTCAAGAATGGTATTCCAATTTTTGCAAAATGGTGATATAATAACCCCAAAGGCGCTCCCTTTGGGGGAGGCTTTACAGGGCAATCTCTCCTTAGAAAAGAGGAACTCTATATGATGTTAAGCGGAAAAACCGTGGTTTTGGCGGTCAGCGGCAGTATTGCGGCCTACAAAATGCCCAATCTGGCCCGAATGCTGAAAAAGCTGGGCTGCAATGTCCAAGTGCTTATGACCCGCAACGCCACCAATTTCATCAACCCCATCAGCTTCGAGTCCATCACCGGCAATAAGTGCCTGGTGGACACCTTTGACCGGAACTTCCAGTACAGCGTGGAGCATGTGGCCCTGGCCAAGCAGGCGGATCTGGTGCTGGTGGCCCCGGCCTCGGCCAATGTCATCGGAAAAATCGCAGGCGGCATCGCCGACGATATGCTCACCACCACCGTCATGGCCTGCCCCTGCCCCAAGCTCATTTCCCCGGCCATGAACCACAACATGATCCACAACCCCATCGTCCAGGACAATCTGGCGAAGCTCCGCCGCTTCGGCTATGAGATCATTCCGGCGGAGCAGGGGATGCTGGCCAACGGCGACAGCGGGGACGGGCGTATGCCGGAGCCGGAGACCCTGCTGCAATACATTCTGCGGCAAATCGCCTGCGAAAAGGATCTTCTGGGGAAAAAGGTGCTGGTCACCTCCGGGGCCACCCGGGAGCCGCTGGATCCCGTACGCTTCATCACCAACCACTCCAGCGGAAAAATGGGCGTTGCCCTGGCCCGGGCCGCCATGCTCCGGGGGGCTGAGGTGACCCTGGTGGCCGGGCACATGGAGGTGGAGCCGCCCATGTTCGTCCGCTGCATTCGGGTCGGTACGGCGGCAGAGATGGCCCAGGCGGTGAAAGCCCAGGCGCCGGGCAGCGACATCATCATCAAGGCCGCCGCCGTGGCGGACTACACCCCGGCGGAAACGGCGGATCACAAGGTGAAGAAGCAGGACGGGGAGCTGTGTGTCCGCCTAACACGGACAGAGGACATTCTGAAATACCTGGGGGAAAACAAACGCCCCGGGCAGTTCCTCTGCGGCTTCTGCATGGAGACGGAAAAGGTTCTGGAAAATGCCCGGCAGAAGCTCGCCGCCAAGAACTGCGACATGATCTGCGCCAACAGCCTCACCACCGCCGGAGCGGGCTTCGGGGTGGACACCAATGTGCTGACCCTCATCACGCCCCACGGGGAGCAGACC
>CAYLHM010000165.1:0-2747 GCA_964383485.1 uncultured Oscillospiraceae bacterium | reverse complement strand
GGCTCCGCCACCCGGCGGAGCCTTTAAGCTGTGCGGCCACCAATCCGCCGCTTCACAAGTAAAAAACGGAGCAGGGCTGCATTACCCTGCTCCGTTCTGCTCCTGCTGCTCCAGAAAGATCAGCAGCACCGCCAGATCCGCCGGGCTGACCCCGGAGATCCGCCCGGCCTGACCCAGAGAGCGGGGACGAATTTGCTGGAGCTTCTGCCGGGCCTCCAGGCGCAGGCCGGTGATGGCGGCATAGTCCAGATCTTCCGGCAGCAGGCGGCTTTCCTCCCGGCGAAATTCCTCCACCTGCTTCTGCTGCCGCTGGATATATCCGGCATACTTGATCTGAATTTCCGCTTCCTCTGTCACGGCGGCGGGCAGCGGCGGCCGCTCCCGGTCAAAGGGGGCCAGATCGTCATAGCAAATGTTGGGCCGGCGCAGCAGATCCGCCAGCCGGGCCGAGCCGGACACCGGCGCACTGCCCCGGCTTTCCAGCATGGCGTTCACCTCCGCCCCGGCGGGCACGCCGCTGCTCTCCAGCCGGCAGATCTCCTGCCGGACGGCGGCATACTTTTCCTCCACCTGCTTTAACCGCTCCTGGGGCACCAGCCCCACCCTGGCCCCGATGGGGGTCATGCGCTGGTCGGCATTGTCCTGCCGGTGGAGCAGGCGGTATTCCGAACGGCTGGTCATGATGCGGTAAGGCTCTTGCGTGCCCTTGGTCACCAGGTCGTCGATGAGGGTGCCGATATATCCGCTCTCCCTGGTGAGGATCATAGGCTCCCGGCCCAAAATCTTCAGGGCGGCGTTGATCCCCGCCACCAGGCCCTGGGCGGCGGCCTCCTCATAGCCGGAGCTGCCGTTGAACTGCCCCGCCCCGTACAGGCCGGAAATCGCCTTGACCTCCAGGGTGGGGCGCAGCGCCGTGGGGTCGATGCACTCGTATTCAATGGCGTAGGCCGGGCGCATCATCTCCGCCCGCTCCAGGCCGGGCACGGTGTGGAGCATGGCAATCTGCACATCCTCCGGCAGACTGGAGGAAAAGCCCTGGATATACAGCTCCTCCGTGTCCAGCCCGCAGGGCTCGATGAAAAGCTGGTGCCGGGGCTTGTCCGCAAAGCGGACGATTTTCGTCTCGATGCTGGGGCAGTAGCGGGGGCCGACCCCGGAGATGGTGCCATCGTACATGGGGCTGCGGCTCAAATTCTCCCGAATAATGCGGTGGGTCTCCTCGTTGGTATAGGTCAGATAGCACACGGCGGAATTTTCCACCGTGTGTCGGGTGCGGAAAGAAAACGGCTCGGCCCGGTCGTCGCCGGGCTGCAGCTCCATCTTGGAAAAATCCACGCTCCGGCGGTTGATCCGAGGGGGCGTGCCGGTTTTGAAGCGGCGCAGGGGCAGTCCCAGGCTCCGCAGATTGTCCGCCAGACCCAGGCTTGCGTGCATTCCGTCAGGGCCGGAGGACTGGACACAGGAGCCTACGATCACGGTGCTGTCCAAATAGGTTCCCGTGGCCAAAACCACCGCTTTTGCGGCATATTCCGCTCCCAGTTGGGTCAAAACCCCTGAAACCGCCCCGTTTTCCACCAAAATCTCCACGATTTGCGCCTGCTTGAGCTGCAAATGCTCCTGCATTTCCAGGGTGTGCTTCATGATCTGCTGATATTTCCGCCGGTCTGCCTGGGCACGGAGGGAGTGGACTGCCGGGCCTTTGCCCCGGTTCAGCATTCGATACTGAATGCAGGCCCGATCCGCCGCCACGCCCATCTCGCCCCCCAGGGCATCCAGCTCCCGCACCAGGTGGCCCTTCCCGGTGCCGCCAATGGCCGGGTTGCAGGGCATATTTCCCACGGCATCCAGATTGATGGTGAACAGCACGGTGTCCAGCCCCAGCCGGGCCGCCGCCAGAGCGGCCTCAATACCGGCGTGGCCCGCCCCCACCACCGCCACATCGCAGCGGCCTGCCGGGAAGCTCATGGCTGCGCCTCCTCGTCAATGGGCTGGCAGAGGATCTCGCAGCGGTTGATGGGGGTGCCCAGGGCGTGAAATTTTTCCTCGTAGCCGGTCATAATGCCCACAATGCCGTGTTCGTGGAGATTTCTGGTGCAGTTCTGCACGCTCAGGCCCAAAAGGGCGCACTCCTCCAGGGTGAACTCGAACAGCTTGGCGTTGTCCGTCTTGAAATGGATCTCCCCGCCGGGGCGCAGGACCCGGGAATACATCCGCAGGAAGGTGCGATAGGTCAGCCGCCGCTTGGCGTTTTTGCTCCGGGGCCAGGGGTCGGGGAAGTTGATGAAAATGCGGTCGATCTCCCCCCGCCGGAAGCAGCCCTCCAGCCTGGCCACATCCAGATCCACGAAAAATACATTTTTCAGGCCCATGTTCCGGGCCTTTTCCATGGCCATCACCATGGCCTCCCGGCAGCGCTCCACAGCGATCAGCAGCACGCCGGGATTGGCGGCGGCGGTCTCCACGGTGAATTTGCCCTTGCCGCAGCCCATTTCCACCCACAGCGCTTTGCAGCCGGGGTACAGGCTCCGCCAGGTGCCGGCCATGGCTTCCGGCTCCATAATCTGCCAGTCCCGGCAGGCCTCCATGCGAGGCTCCAGGTTGGCCTTTTTCCTCATTCTCATGTCCCAATTCCTCCTGGGTTCCGGCTTTCGTCAAAACCGGCGAAAGCCCTTATTATTCGGAACCATTATAGCAGACCGGCGGCCATTCGTCAAAATATTTCGCCCGGAATATGGGTATATTTTTCC
>CAYLHM010000164.1:0-2747 GCA_964383485.1 uncultured Oscillospiraceae bacterium | reverse complement strand
CCGAAACATCAACAGGTGCGTTCATATGGTTTCCTCCCTATTACACGATCAGCATCGCATCCCCAAAGGAGAAGAAGCGATAGCGCTCTTTGACGGCCTCGGCGTAGGCGTTCAGAATGTGTTCCCGCCCGGCAAATGCGGAAACCAGCATCACCAGGGTGCTTTCCGGCAGATGGAAATTGGTGATCAGGCCGTCCATCGCCTTGAACTGATAGCCGGGATAGATGAAAATATCTGTCCACTTGCTCTTGGCCTCAAAACGGCCGTCCTCCCCTACCAGCGATTCCAGGGTGCGGCAGGAGGTCGTGCCCACGCAGATGATCCGGCCGCCGGCGGCTCTGGTTTGATTGAGCAGCTCCGCTGTTTCGGCATTCATCATGCACAGCTCCGAGTGCATATGATGCTCACTGATTTCCTCCGCTTTCACCGGCCGAAAGGTTCCAAGCCCCACATGGAGGGTCACAAAAGCGGTATTGACACCCATCTTTCGGATCTGATCCAACAATTCCGTGGTAAAATGCAGGCCCGCTGTGGGCGCTGCGGCAGAGCCAAGCTCCCTGGAATACACCGTCTGATAGCGCTCCTGGTTCTCCAGCTCTGCCTTGATATAGGGCGGCAGAGGCATCTTTCCCAACCGCTCCAGCACCTCCAGGAAAATCCCCTCATAGTCAAATTCCACCACCCGGTTGCCGTCCTCCCGGACCTCCCGCACCGTGGCGGTCAGCTCGCCGTCGCCAAAGCTGGCGGTGCTGCCCACCTGCATTTTCTTCCCGGGCTTGCACAGGCACTCCCAGCGCCTATTCCCCAGATCCCGCAGGAGCAGCACCTCCACCGCTCCCCCGCTGGGCCGATGTCCCAGAAGCCGGGCCGGAAGCACCCTGGAGTCGTTCATCACCAGGCAGTCGCCGGGGCGCAGGTAGTCCACAAGGTCATAAAAATGCCGATGGCTGATTGCACCGGTTTGACGGTCCAGCACGCAAAGCCTGGAGGCATCCCGCCGTTCCAGAGGTGTCTGCGCAATCAGCTCCTCCGGCAAATCATACCAAAAATCCTTTGTTTTCATGGTCACAGTCCTCTTTTTATGTGTTTCCTTATTGTAGCATAAAGGCGCCTAAAAATCTATACCCTTTTCCAGAAAAACCGCCCGGAGCCATAGACGGCAGCGGGCGGCGTATGGTAAAATCCGGTCAGACTAGCTTCTCGGCGTTGAGCTTCCGGGCGCTGGTGCGGCCCTCGGGCTTGATCTCCCCCACAGCCAGCAGCGAATGCTTGGTCAGTGCCGGGCCGACCAGCTCATACACCAGTACGGCAAAGAGTACCACATTCCGGGTCAGTGCGCCGTCCGGCAAAGATGCGGCGGTGAGGGCCATGCCCAGGGCAACACCGGCCTGGGGCAGCAGCGTGATACCCAGGTGTCGGGTAATGGGCTTCGGCTCCTTGGTCCACTTGCAGCTGAAGAATGCACCGAAGTATTTGCCGGCAGAGCGGGCAATGATGTACACCACACCCACCAAAATGGTCACCGGCTGCATCAGCACCTGCAAATCCAGCTCCGCACCGGACAGGACGAAAAACAGGATATTCAGGGGCATCGTCCAGCCGTCAACACGGTTCATCAGCTCTTCCGAGGTATCGCAGATGTTGCAGAAAATGGTGCCGGTCATCATGCAGACCAGCAGCAGAGAGAAGCTGCAATGCACCGGGCCGATCTGAAATTCCAGCATGGAAATGCCCACTGTCAGGAACACAAAGGCCACGGAGATGGTCATACGCTTGCTTCGGGAGTGGAAGAACTGCTCCACCCAGTTCAGGAGCCACGCCATCACGCAGCCCAGGCCTAAGGACAAAATAATCTCAATAATCGGCTCTACCACCACGGCCAGCACGCTCACATGGCCCTGAGACAGCGCCGTTGCAATGCCAAAGGACACGGAAAACAGCAGCAGGCCCACGGCATCGTCGATAGCGACCACCAGCATCAGCAGCTTCGTCATGGGGCCGTCGGCCTTATACTGGCGCACCACCATCAGGGTGGCGGCGGGGGCCGTAGCCGATGCGATAGCGCCCAGAGTGATGGCACAGGGCAGGGAGATCACCTGGGGGAAGCACAGATGCAGGGCCACAAGAATGATATCCACCAGAACCGTGGTGATCACTGCCTGTAAAATACCGATGGTAATGGCCCGGGCGCCGGTGGCCTTGAGCTGGCTCAGGCGAAATTCATTGCCAATGGTAAAGGCAATAAAGCCCAGGGCTGTTTGGGTGATGATATGAAAGCCCTCCACCTGGAGCAGAGAATTGAAGCCCAGGCCGGGTATTTTCAGCGCACCGATGCAGAACGGCCCCAGAAGCAGGCCGGCCACCAGATAAGCGGTAACGGCCGGCAGATGCACCAGCTTGGTGAGCCGGGACATCAGCAGTCCGCCCACCAGGGCCACGGCCAGGCAGATCAAATATGTTTCCATAGCTTAAAATGCCTTCTTTTATAACAAAGTAAATCCCCGGAACGCCATTCCGGCATTCCGGGGGTATTCTAGCATTCCTGATTTCATACTTCAAGAGCAAATTTTAACAAACTTTTTAGGGAAAGTCCGGCAATTTTTTACATCCCCCGTGCCACCTTCACCTTTGAAACCAGGCGGCGAGGGATTTATGCAAAGCCGGCAGTCGCATCTGGGTTTTTAGCGGTGGCCAATAGTCAAAAAAAGATTTCCGGCATAGAATGAGCCGGAGGGATCGAATATGAA